>JAFNAU010000069.1 GCA_017860335.1 Bacteroidota bacterium | reverse complement strand
AATGCTATGAGTGATTCTCAACCTGTTTCTATTGGTAAAAACAGTGCATTTTTTGATACCAACGAAGTAAGCGGGAATTTTTGCAATATTGACGGCGAAAATTACTACAAAATCGTTAACGTGAACGAAATGCGACCGTTTTTTATGAGTATTGTAAGTGATACCAATCACTGGATGTTTATTTCGAGCAACGGAGGCTTAACTGCCGGTAGAAAAAATGCTGATTTCGCCTTATTTCCCTATTACACCGATGATAAAATTACCGAAACGGCCGAAATTACGGGCAGTAAATCCCTGTTTTTAGTACACAAAAACAACCTGAGATACCTTTGGGAGCCGTTTTCAGAAAGATACGAAGGTGTTTATAAGATCAGCCGTAATTTGTATAAAAATACTTACGGAAATAAACTCATTTTTGAAGAAATCAACCACAACCTGGAAATCACTTTCCGCTACCAGTGGAATTCAAGTAATCAATTCGGCTTTGTCAGAAAATCCACCCTCATCAATCATTCGGAAAAAGAACTCCGCATAACAATAATTGACGGACTGCAAAACCTACTGCCTTACGGTGTTTCGGCCGATTTGCAAAACTCAACCAGCAATCTGGTTGATGCTTATAAACGCAGCGAACTTGTAAAACAGTCAGGTATGGGAATTTTTGCACTGAGCGCTATTATTGTAGATAAAGCAGAACCCAGCGAAGCGCTGAAAGCAAACATAGCATGGACACTTGGACTGGAAAACCCGTCCTTTTTGCTTTCTTCTCTGCAACTGAATAATTTCAGAAAAGGAATTCCCGTAAAGGCAGAATACGATGTAAAAGGCGAAAAAGGCTCTTATTTCATTCATTCTGAACTGACTTTATTACCCGAAACTGAAAAAGAATGGCTGATTGTTGCCAACGTTAATCAAAATCATTCGGCCATTATCAGCCTTTCAGAGCGAATACAAAACGATAAAAATCTGTATCAGCTTATACAAACCGACATTGACAACGGAACAAAGCATCTGATTGAATTAGTGGCCTCGTCCGATGGTTTGCAACTCACGGCTGATAAATTGAGAGATACCCGCCATTATTCCAATACGCTTTTCAATATCATGCGCGGCGGCATTTTTGACCATAATTATAATATTGATAAAAAGGATTTTATCAAATTCCTTTTCAATGCCAACAAAGATGTATACCACGTTCAAAAACATATACTGGAATCGCTTCCGGAGGTATTTGACCTGAAAGCCCACCATGAAATGCGGGATAAAACTGACGATGCTGATTTCAAGCGTTTGTGTATGGAGTATTTGCCGCTGATGTTCAGCCGAAGACACGGCGACCCGAGCAGACCGTGGAACAGATTTTCCATCAACACACAGAGCGAAATTGATGGCTCAAAAGTGCTTGATTATCAGGGAAACTGGCGGGATATCTTCCAGAACTGGGAAGCACTGGCGCTTTCATATCCCGAATTTGCGGATAGCATGGTACACAAGTTCCTGAATGCGACAACTTTTGATGGATATAACCCTTACCGCATCACCAAAGACGGATTTGACTGGGAAACCATAGAACCGGACAATCCCTGGATGCTGAAATTTTCGTGTATGCCAATGTACCATATAAAATTAAAACGTACTCCGATATTCTGAAGAACGCCAAAAACTCAATTGAATTTGACGCCAAATCAGACCATAAAATCGGTCTGAAAAGAGAAAAATCAGGTTCTGACGGCACTTTACTCGAGGATAAAAATGAACGGATTTACAAAGTAACTTTCATTGAGAAAATACTGGCAACTGTTTTGGCAAAAATGTCCAATTTTATCCCCGAAGCCGGTATATGGATGAACACACAACGCCCGGAATGGAACGATGCCAATAATGCGCTTGTCGGCAACGGCGTTTCGATGGTTACACTATATTATTTAAGAAGATTTCTGAATTTCTTACAAGAAATACTGGCATCGGCCGAAACAGAAAATATTGCGCTGTCGGAAGAACTGGCAACTTGCTTTGACCAAATGGCCGAAACGCTCAATCTGCACAAACAGACATTGAACAGCGGAATAAATAACGCCACCCGAAAATCAATATTAGATGGTCTGGCACAAGCTGCAAGCGATTACAGATCAAAAATTTACTCAAAATCTTTTTCGGGAAAAAAGATAAAAATTTCTCTCCGGGATGTGAAGAATTTTACGGAGGTGAGCCTTCAATACCTGGAACATTCCATTAAAGCCAACAAAAGAGACGATAATTTATACCACGCTTACAACCTGATGAGCTTGGAAAATGAGCATGAAATTTCCATTGCTCACTTAAGCGAAATGCTTGAAGGTCAGGTAGCTGTGTTGAGTTCAGGTTTTTTGACCTCAGAAGAAGCGTTACAGTTATTAGACAGCCTGAAACACAGCAAACTTTTCAGGGAAGACCAGTACAGCTACATTCTTTATCCCAACAAAGATTTACCGCTATTTTTAGAGAAAAACAATATTCCCGAAACTATCATTTCAACCTCCGGATTACTGAGCGAATTGGCAGCAAATGGTAATACGGAAATTATTGAAAAGGATATAAACGGTCAATATCATTTCAACGGCAATTTCAAAAATGCAAACGACTTGAGTGTGGCGTTGGATAACATTTCCAGGTACGAGAAACAGGTAGAAAAAGACAAAAATCTTGTACTTGGGATTTTTGAAAATACATTTAACCACAAGGCATTTACGGGGCGTTCGGGAACTTTTTACGCTTATGAAGGCCTGGGCTCAATATACTGGCACATGGTTTCCAAATTGCAGTTGGCGGTGCAGGAATGTTGCCTGAAAGCATTTGAAAGCAATGCCGACGAAAATACAACAGGCAGGTTATTAGCCCATTATTACGAAATTAACGAAGGAATTGGTGTTCATAAACCACCATCTCTATACGGCGCATTTCCTACCGACCCATACTCTCACACACCTCAGGGCAAAGGCGCCAAACAACCCGGCATGACAGGACAGGTGAAAGAGGATATCCTGAGCCGCTTTGGTGAATTAGGTGTATTCGTTTCGGAAGGCAAACTTCGTTTCAGTCCATGCCTGCTCCGAAAAGATGAAATGATTTCGTCGTCGCAGACTTTCCGTTACGTGGATGTGAATTCGCTGGAAAAAGAAATTGAACTGGGTGAAAATTCGCTTTGCTTTACATACTGTCAGGTGCCGGTGATATACAAAAAAGCCGGTAAAGAAAGCTTGAAAATAACTTTTACCAATGGTAAAACACTGAACACAAACAGTTTATGCTTAGACAAAACGATAAGCCAACAAATTTTTCAACGCACGGGCACCATCGTGTCAGTTGAAGTGAATTTACCGGAAACAACATTGAAATAAAAACCGTATAAATATGAAGACACATTTCATTTACATCTTATTATTATTTTTTACTATGTTGGAATGCAACGCACAGCAAAAACAATTGAAAGCCGACGTTTTTGAAACCTCCGCTAACGGCAATAAACTTAAAAAGAGATCAGATTTTTCATCCAACGGAAAATCAAGTGTTATTCAATTGTTTCCGGACAAAAAATTTCAAACAATTTTAGGTTTTGGGGGCTCTTTTACGGAGGCATCAGCTTATTTATTGAATAAACTAAGTCTGAAGAACAGAAATCTGATACTGGATGCCTATTTTGGCGAAGACGGAGCACGATATTCATTGACCCGTACGCATATCAATTCCTGCGATTTTTCATTAAATCAGTATTCCTACGCCCCTGTTGCAGGTGATATGGAGTTGAAACATTTTTCCGTCGAACCCGATAAAGATGACATCATACCAATGATAAAAGATGCGATGAAGGTATCGAAAGAGGGTTTCAAAATAGTTTCGTCGCCCTGGACCGCTCCGCCCTGGATGAAAGACAACAATGACTGGCGTGGCGGCAAATTATTGCCAAAATATTACGATACCTGGGCTTTGTATTTTGCAAAGTATATTGAAGCTTACAAAACCGAAGGCATTGATATATGGGGAGTTACGGTAGAAAATGAGCCGCTGGGATGCGGCAATAACTGGGAGAGTATGCATTACACACCGCACGAAATGACATATTTTGTAAATAACCACCTTGGGAAAAAGCTGAAATCAGAAGGGTGCGATGTAAAAATACTGGGTTATGACCAAAACAGAGGCGACGAATTAGAAAAATGGGCAGATGTAATGTTCGAAAATGAAGCATCTTCCCGATACTACGACGGCACAGCCATCCATTGGTATGCAAGTACCTACGACATTTTCGCCAAATCGCTTCAACATACTCACAAAGCTGCTCCGGATAAGTATATTATTCAGACCGAGGCCTGCGTGGATGCCGAAGTGCCCAGATGGAAAGACGATAAGTGGTACTGGGCGAAAGAAGCTACTGATTGGGGTTGGGATTGGGCTCCGGAAAACGACAAATACCTGCACCCGAAATATGTTCCTGTTTTCAGATATGCCGGCGACATTATCGGCTGCCTCAATAATTGGGTGAACGGGTGGATTGACTGGAACATGGTTCTGGATAAACAGGGCGGTCCAAATTGGTTCAAAAACTGGTGCGTAGCTCCCGTGATTGTTGATCCGGAAAATGATGAAGTCTATTTCACACCCTTATATAATGTCATGACACATTTCAGTAAATTCATCAGACCCGGAGCTGTTCGTATTGGATTTAAGAATTCGGATAAAAAGATCATGGTAACAGCAGCACAAAATCCGGATGGATCGGTGGTGTTAATTGTGTTAAATCAAGATACCACAAAAAAACAGATAACTCTTAAACTCCACGACAAAAAAACAACGATTGATATAAGTGGAGAGGCCATTCAGACAATACTTATATATTAAATAGAATATTTATAACAACCTTTTAATTAAACTTAAAAAAACATTGATTTATGGAGCAAACAAACCACAAAACAAACCCAAAAGATGTTGTGCCAATGGTACAAAAATGGGCATTCGGGGCAGGAAATCTGACCAATCAATTATTACCTGCGGCATTAGGTGTATTTATGTTTTTCTTAGTCGTTGGATTCGGTATGAGTCCTTACAAAGCGGGAATTTTATCAGCAATACCAAGATTTATGGATGCAATTCTAGATCCGATAATGGGTTATATTTCAGACAATACCCGTTCCAGATGGGGACGACGTAAACCGTATATATTTGGCGGAGGTATAGTAGTAGGTATTTCGTTTATATTGATGTGGCAGTTAAAAATTCCGGAAGCCGGCAACAACCACGAAACGTTTAATTTTATTTACTTCTTGTTGATGTCTATCATATTTTATTTGGGGTACACTGTTTTTGCAGCACCTCTTATCGGATTAGGATACGAAATGACTCCCGATTATAATGAACGTACACGCCTTATGGCCATATCTCAGGTTATGGGACAAGTAGCATGGATGATTGCTCCCTGGTTCTGGTATTTGATTTCCCGTCCCGAATTGTTCCCAAATGCACCGACCGGAGTGAGAAGTCTATCTTATTGGGTTGGAGGTATTTGCCTGGTTATGGCTATTTTACCGGCATTATTCTGTAAGGAAATAGACCAGTCACATTTGTCGGGACAATCAAAATTATCATTTAAAAGTTTGGTATCAAATGTAAAAGATTTCTTCAAAGATATCAAACAAACAATCAGCAACAAACCATTCCTACGACTTTGTGGAGCAACTTTTCTGGTTTTTAACGGGTATCAGATTGTTGCTTCATTTGCATTTTATATTGTAATTTTCTATTTATTCAAAGGCAATCAACCTGCAGCAGGTCAATGGCCGGCCTGGTTTGGAACGGTAAGCGCTATGTTGACTGCATTTTTGGTAATTCCTATTATTACGTTTATGTCAACCAAAATCGGGAAGAAAAATGCATTTATTGTTTCCACTTTAATTTCAATAGTGGGTTATGTTTTGAAATGGTGGGGTTTTCACCCCGGAATTCCCTGGTTAATGTTTTTGCCATTACCGTTTATGTCGTTTGGTATTGGCGGATTGTTTACATTAATGATGTCGATGACTGCTGATGTTTGTGATTACGATGAACTTATTAATGGAATGCCCAGAAAAGAAGCCTTGTTCGGAGCTGTTTACTGGTGGATGGTGAAACTCGGAATGTCGCTGGCATTATTTTTAAGCGGAGTAATTTTAAGCGCTGTAGGTTTTAACCAAAATATACAGGAACAATCCATTCATACCATTACTATGCTTCGTATAGCTGATATTTCTGTTCCCTCCATTGCAGGCATAATAGCTATTTGGGTTATGTGGAAATACGATATTACAGAGAAAAAAGCACGCGATATTCGTCAAACATTGGTTGACCGAAGAGGTGAGCTGAAATAATTAACAATTAATAATTAAACAGATATGTCAGTTAGACCTGAAAAAGCAATGTCGTTAGCAGGAATCTCAGGAGTAGATTTCAGCAATAAAACAACCAGTGAATTAAATGAACAGTTTCATAAAGTCTTAAATGACGGGATGCACGGTATCTGCTTCAGTGCTTACGAAGAAGGACAGAAGCCAGGTGATGTACTTACCGAAGAACAAATACGAAGAAGAATGAAAATAATAGCCCCATATACAAAATGGGTTCGTTCTTTTTCGTGTATCGAAGGCAATGAATTGATACCCCAAATAGCAAAAGAATTTGGTCTTAAAACCTTAGTGGGCGCCTGGTTGGGCAAAAATCAGAAACTGAACGAGGAAGAAATAGAAGGACTGATAAAATTGGCCAAAGAGGGATTTGTTGATATTGCTGCAGTCGGCAATGAAGTATTGTATCGCGAAGATTTAACCGAAGAGGAACTGCTGGGCTGTATAAAAAGAGTGAAAAATGCCATACCTAACATTCCGGTAGGATATGTGGATGCATATTATGAATTCACCGCCCGTCCAAAAATAACGGAAGCCTGCGATGTAATTTTAGCAAACTGTTATCCTTTTTGGGAATGCTGCCACGCTGATTATTCGCTGATGTATATGAAAGAAATGTTTTACCAGGCGGTACATGCGTGCGATGGCGATAAACATGTAATCATAACAGAAACCGGCTGGCCAAGCCAGGGGGAAGATTACAAAGGTGCACTGCCTTCTCCGGAAAATGCATTAAAATATTTCATCAACACACAGATATGGTCCAAGGAGGAAGATATTGAGATTTTTTACTTTACCTCTTTCGACGAATCGTGGAAAGTGGGTAACGAAGGTGATGTAGGTGCATTCTGGGGAATATGGGACAAAAATGAAAAAATTAAGTTTTAAAAATCTGTTTAGGGGGATGAGTAAAAGAAGGACATTGAATGTAGATTTCGGTAAAGCAATTTGTTATTCTGGTTTTAGAGCAGGTCAGCAACCAGGAGGGATAGTTCCAAGTTACGAAGAAATTAACGAAGACTTGTTAATAATTCAAAAAAACTGGAAATATATCAGACTTTATGATTGCGACAAACATGCTGAAAGAGTATTACAAGTAATAAAAAATGAAAAGATAAACATAAAAGTAATGCTTGGTGCTTATATCGTTGCCGAAATGAACAACTTTGGTTGCCCTTGGGGAGGTTTTTTCTCAGAAGAAGAGTTGATGAAGAATAAAGAAAAAAACATTCATCAAATTGAAAAACTGATAGTATTAGCAAATTCTTATTCTGAAATCATTTTTTCGCTTTCGGCAGGAAACGAAGCCTGTGTAGATTGGACAGACCACTACGTGCCCGAAGACAGTGTGATTAAGTATGTGAGAATGATAAAAGATGGAGCAAAACAACCGGTTACCTTTTGCGAAAACTACGTACCTTGGATTACCAAGCTAAAACGTTTAGCCGAGGAGGTAGATTTTATATCCATTCATACATACCCCGTTTGGGAATACAAAAATATTCATGAGGCACTTAGCTACACACAGCAAAATTACAATGCTGTAGCCGAAGCCTATCCTCACAAATTGGTAATAATAACCGAAGCAGGTTGGGCAACCAACTCAAATGGAAGGGGAATATTGCCCGATAATGTAAGTGAAGAAAATCAAATGGTATATTATAACGATTTGATGGACTGGGCTAAAAAAGATAAGAAAATTATTTTTGTATTCGAAGCATTTGATGAACCTTGGAAAGGATCATCAGAACCTTTAGAACCCGAAAAACACTGGGGATTATATAAAGTGGACAGAACACCAAAATTGGTGATGAAAAACAACTAATAATTTAATCAAAAAAAACACTGATTCTTATTAAATAGTATAAAGAAAATACACATCAGTGAGTTGAGAAATAAAAAATATTCAATTAACAAATAAGTACTAACACAAAAACAAGTAACACAATGAGAAAAAACCTATTAACATTTATTCTGATGTTATTTTCAGCTGTACTATTTGCTCAGGCAGATAAAGTTACTGTTGTAAAAACTAACGATGGAATGAAATTAGTCGTTAATGGCAACGACTTTATGATTAATGGTATAAATTGGGATTATTTCCCGATTGGTACCAATTATAATTATAGCCTGTGGAAACAATCCGACGATTTTATCAAAACGGCTCTCGATAACGAAATGTCAATGTTGAAAAACATGAACGTAAACACCATTCGTGCTTATGTGGGTATCCAACCGAAATGGATTAAATACATATACGAAAATTACGGAATTTACACTGTCGTAAATCACACCTTCGGGCGTTACGGTCTAAATGTAGAGGGTGTATGGTACGGAGTTACTGATTACTCCGACCCGAAAGTAATTAAAATGCTTAACAACGAGGTTGCCAATATGGTAAAAACCTACAAAGGAACTCCCGGTTTGTTAATGTATTTATTGGGTAACGAAAACAACTACGGTTTGTTTTGGGACGGTGCCGAAACGGAAGATATTCCGATTAACGACCGCAAATCAACCCGCAGAGCCGAAGCACTGTATAAAATGTTTGAAAAAGGTGTGTTGACTGCAAAAAGTATAGATACCAATGTCCCGGTTTCTATCTGTAATGGTGATGCCCTGTTTATTGACATTATTGCCAAAGAATGTCCGAGTGTGGATGTGTTAGGCATCAATAGCTATCGTGGTATTTCGTTTACCGATATTTTTACCAAAATCAAAGTTGCTTGTCCAAACAAACCCATTATGTTTACCGAGTTTGGAGCCGATGCTTACAACGCACAGACACAGACAGAAGAACAACGCGGACAAGCCATATTTGACCTTGCCAATTGGAAAGAAATTTATGAAAATGCCGCCGGAATGGGCGGTACGGGAAACAGCATCGGAGGTTTTACTTTCCAATTTAGTGACGGTTGGTGGAAAACCAAGATGACCACTGAATTAGATATACACAATACTATTTCCACCTGGAACAATGGAGGTTACTCCTATGATTATGTACCAGGCACCAACAATATGAATGAAGAATGGTTCGGTATCTGTGCCAAGGGCGAAAACGATGCTTCCGGACATTACCAACTCTACCCTCGCGCTTGTTACTATGCCTTACAACAAGCACACAAATTCAATCCATATGCCCCAAGTGCAACCAGAGACGCTTTGGAAAAACATTTCAGCAATATCCAAATTCAAGGCGAAATCTTGAAAGCAAGAGGCGATAAATCGGCTTTAGACAACGAACAAACAAAAAAATACAGCATCAGCGTTCGTGGCGAAATTTCAACTTTCAACACAGGAGGGAAAAATATTACTACACCTCCATCAAAATACGCTTCAGAAACTGCAATTCCCAATAAATTAGGATTTGACCACTTAGAATCATACTATCTTGGCTTTGATGCAAAACCAAGCGATAATGTGCGTGCCAATGTTACATTAAATGTAATCGGGAATGTGGCAAATAATGCTATTGATGAAATATTTTATGAAAATAAAGCAAGAGAAGCTGCGTTTGTAAATCCCCAAACCGGTGAAAAATACGACTTAAATTTAGCCAAACATATTTCTATTTATAAAGCAGAATATAGTTGGGATACCAAATGGTATAATTTAAAAGGATTTTACCGCACAGGACATTTTCATTGGGGCTACGAAGGCGACTTCTTTGGCTTGTATCCCGAAACCAACTACGGACCCAACCTGGATATTTATCACGGAGAAGCGCCGTTTGGATTTGAGGTAGCAGGAAAAAAAGGACTGGATGGTTTTAAAGTTGCGTTTGGTCCCGAACTTTGGTGGGGAGCTAACCCTGCTATTTTAGCAAAATATCAGAAAGAATTGGGCAAATTTACACTTGCTGCTATTTATCAAGAAGATTTAGACAGAAAAGCAACCAGTACCTCATCACAAGTGCAGCCACAACAGCAAACTCGTAAAGCTACCTTGTATGCCAAAACCAAAGTAGGTTTATTAGGCGTAGAAGCAGGAGGTATATGGGCAGGAAATCCTTTGAACGGAATGTCATTCAATATCTGGGATGCCGATAATAAAAAATTATATCAGGATGTGATTTCATCAAAAGACAACTGGGGAGGAAAAGTAAAATTTACTTTACAAAGTGGT
>JAFNAU010000068.1 GCA_017860335.1 Bacteroidota bacterium | reverse complement strand
CGTTAACAACAGCCCTAAGAATAAAGTAAAAAGTTTTTTCATGATAAAATGTTTTAATTTAATTGATTAAATTAATGATATTGATACGATTCATTGGCTAATGATATTATACAAAACAAAAATATGTATAATTATCAGAAGAGGTTATGAGAGAAATGATTTTATTATTGTAGTTTTTGATAAAAATTCAATTTTCACTATCAAAATAACAAAAACCGAAATGGATAACTGTAGAGAAACCGCGCCGGGATACACGAAATTAACCGGGCTTTTTACAAGGGCAATTTAATGAAACGGGCGGTATAATTTCTGTCATTACCTTTGATATTCAGAATATACATGCCATTTTTAATATCTGAAACATTATAATTCAGGATTTGTTTATCTGAAACAATAAAACTTTCATTCGAAAGCAATGCTCCGGTCAGGTTGTAAATACTCAACTGATAGCTACCTGCTTCGTCGAACCGGATATTAAGCTGCTCTTTCACCGGATTGTTCAGAAGTTTGATACGATTTTCGGATAGATTCTTAATTCCTGTTCCGTTTTTGAAGGTAAAAAACAAAGTATCCTGAAACAGATAACCTCTGAAATTCATATCAAGTGACACCTGATATTCTTTTTCAACCGTATAATCGGCGCTGTTCAGCACAATTGTTTTTGTATTCTCACCGGTTGACCATTTGTAGGATAATGCATCAAAAACCGGATTAACCGTATAGGTAGTGTTTTCGATATTGATATGATTCTCAGGGAAAAGATTTTCCAGATCCGATCCAAAATAAAAGCCGGTATGTGTAGGCTGATTGTAAGCTACATTCTGATAAACTACACTCATCCGGTACACAGGATCTTCGAGAAAAGTATAGAAACGATACAGCGTAGGATAAGTGGTCAGGTAAATGCGTATATTTTTATTGTCCGTTGTCCGCAAAACCACTTCTTCTCGCCAGTCGCCCAGTATATCGGCCTGAATACACGGATTGGCTTTGGTGCTGTTGTTGGAGGAGCATTCAGCGGATGCATCGAGCAAGGTGGTTCTTACGTTATTCACGGGATCGGTTTTGGTTACTCCGGTTCCGTCCTGCATTTCACGCAGTAAATCTCCGTCCCACCAGGCTGCCATATTCATGGATACACTTGTAGTGCTTACCACTTCACCACTTGATGAAGAGCGTATACCTCCTGTGCGTGACGACCACCATTCCATACCGCGGTTTCGCGGATCCACATCGGTACCCATGCCTCTGCCTACGTCATCGCCTGAAGGAACTCTAAAAATAACTTCTCCGGTTCTGGCATCACGGAGGGTTGTTCCATCTACTTTATTTTCATGTACACCCAGCACCTCTAATCCGGGCCTTTCGGGAATAAAATCAGTCAGATGAAGTGCATCTCCGTGACCAAGTTTAGTGTTATAGAGACCTTTACCATTGTTATCGACAGTCATCGAGCCATATACAATTTCGTCGTAACCATCACCATCCACATCTCCCACGCGCAGGTTGTGGTTGCCCTGTCCGGCATAAGACGTATTACCCGAACCTGTCCACGTATCAAACTTCCAGCGGCGGGTCAATTTTCCATCCTTATAATCATAAGCTACAAGAACCGTTCGCGTGTAATATCCGCGACACATTACCACACTGTGATTTTCGCCACCCAGATTGGCTACACATGCCAGAAACCTATCCACACGGTTGCCGTAATTGTCACCCCATCGTGCTTTCAGCTCATCACCTGTTTGAGTTAGCTTTGGAATTTCGTTACCATTGTTCCAGGTACTGTATCGGGGTGGATCGTATTCGGTTGTTACTATCTCGGTACCTGTCAGACCATTGAAAACAGTGAGGAACTCCGGACCCTGCAGGATGTAACCGCTGCTATTTCGGTATACAGCATTTTCGTTGTAATTGACCGATAAATTATATTTGGCTTTGTATTCTGGAAAATAAGTTTTACCCACAGCCGTACCTGCAGCATCCCGGCTACCTTCGGCAGTTTTGCAAACGACTTCCGCTTTGCCGTCACCATCCAGGTCGTACACCATGAACTGGGTATAATGTGCTCCTTCGCGTATATTCACTCCCAGATTGATTTCCCAGAGAAAAGTACCGTCAATTTTATATGCCTGCAACACAGGTGCATCGGTAATTCCTGAATTAGCATTATCCTGACTACTGCCTGTCCGGTGAACAACAATTTCCATTTCCCCGTCACCATCCAGATCGGCAACCGAAGCATCGTTAGGTGAATACTTCCAAAGGTCGTCACCGGCAATTTGCTTCATCGGTATCTGTATGTAATTGCTGATGGCACCATCAGTAACTTTTTTCAGTCGGTAAACAGCTATACTGTCACCTTCCACATCTCCGACCATCGGCTTCAGTACATACTGAAGCGCCACCATATTTTTTTCCTCGTATTTGAAAAAAGAGGTATTGGCAATGGGTGCATCGTTAAGTTTGGTATAAGGCTGCAAAGTACCGTCGAAATTAACCTTAGCCATATACAGGTTAAACTGTACAGCGGGATTATCAGACGAGAGGTATCTCCACGACACACTCACGTATTTCACATTATTTTCCGTGCTCCGGTATGCTACCATCCCCCTCCCAAGATGCTCCTGACTATGGAGCGCGTTGACAGAACCCACTGAAATCATCAACATCATAACAAGCAATCTGAATGTGGGAAGCAGAAAATGCAACAAATCAACTCCCTGAGCCCCCAAAAGGGATGTTTTGGAAGAATGATTGTTATTTTCCTGTTTTAGGAAAAAGGATGAAGACACTTTATTAATTTTTAAATTTACTGAAAATCCGGATCTAAATCCTTATTGCTTAAAAATCTATTTATATAACGGTAAATACCAGTTGGCTTCCGACGAGAAATCAGGTACGGGAAGTCCTGCAAGTTCGTATTTGCGGTGCATTTTATCGTACAGGAACTGTCCGCCGGTACCGTTGAGTTTTTGCAGTCGGCGTGCCACGCGTATGAGGTCTGTCCAACGGTGTCCTTCGAATGCCAGTTCAAGTCCGGCTTCCTTCACTATCATATTTTCGACAAATGCAATGGAATCCTGTTTGGTGGCAATCTGAGACATACTAACATTCTGCAGGTTGGCACGGCCGCGGATACCGCCGTTATACCTCCACGCGCTACGAAAATATGGCTGATCGATAAATCTGCCATCGAAATAGTAGGGTGCGGGATAGGGTCTTCCGGGTCCGTAACTGCTATATTTGGTCGAATCGCCTCTGAAAGTCGTTCCATCAGCATGTCTCCAGTTAAATGCAGAGCCAATGATACCGTCATTCACCAATGCCCAGGCCAGACGGGGATAACCACTGCCGGATTCGGATCTGTTGGCTGCTTCGGCAAATCGCAGGTGTAGCAAACCGGCACGATACAAATACCATTTTCCTGCATCATCGTATGGCTTGCCAACGACATCGTAACTCAACGAGTACTTGGCAACAGCATAACGTCCGTCTGCTGTTTTGGTAACTCCCCCCGAAACACCCCGGCAGTCGTATGGATAGCCGTTTTTCTGTCGTTCGCTTCCCCACATTTCGTCGATAGCATATTTGGATGGTTTCAGGTAATACTCGCCTTTGCCTTCGGTGCCGAACAATTTGATAAACGGATAAGCCGGTGCGAATTTACTATCGTACGACATTTCCCATATCATTTCATTTTTCACATACCTGTCGTCAGCTTTTAGCTTGAACATATTAGTCCAGGAATTATATAATTTGCTGCCATCGTCGGGTGTAAAGCGGTTAAAAAGTACCGAGAAATAGGTTACTTCACCACTTTGCCAGGATCTGTCGTCATATACACGATAGGTTGTACTGTTGGCGGTAGCGCCTGCATCTTCGTTCTTGGCCAATACCTGCCGGTAAATGGTTGCGGCTTTATCATATTCATTATTAAACAGATACAAGTCACCCATCAGGCATTTTTTATTAATAAAATAAGGGATCAGACTAACTCCGTCGATAGTTCCTGTTATTAATTTGGAATTTTTGTAATCCTCAAGCGTTGGTAAACTCTCCATGAAACGTATCAGTTCAGGGATAAGCGCATCAAGGTTTTTCATGTTTTCTTGCTGATCAACAAGATCCGCGATTTTCACTACCGGTTTGGTAATGTACGGTATTGTTCCAAACTGAACCCCCAGCTGATAGTACAACCAGCAACGTATAGCACCAATATCCGAATAACGTTCGTTGTACTGATCCTCTGTTAACTTTTTCTTTTCGAGCATGATATCAAAATTATACAACGCATCGTTACAATTTTGAATTACCTCATAGATGGGAGTTACATCTGCCCAAAAGTTATCTTTATTTGCCTTTTGCTGATTGATATCCATCAAATCGTGACCGGCATTGGTGGTAACGTCAAGCATATCACCGCGCAATTCATTGAGCACTACCAACCGGTCTGCAATGCCCATCACTTTTCCATAAATACCCAGTACGGCCGCGTCGGCATCATCCAGTGTGGAATAAAAGTCTTTGTATTCAACCGCTTCTTCAATATCGGCTTCGATACAGGAGCTAAGTCCCAGCACCATTGTCAGTCCTAACGAGATAATAACATATTTGATAGTATTCATAACCTAATTTTTTTTGATTTAATAATCTTGCTTTTTTACCAGTTCTTTTACAAATCAAGTTTTACTCCTACTGACAGTGTTCTGGAGAAAGGCACGAAAGTAGCATCGATTCCATTGTACAGCGGGCTTTGTCCTAATGCGAATTCGGGATCCAGACCTTTGTATCCGGTCAGTGTGGCCAGATTATCGCCCGAAGCAAAGATTGTGCAGGAACGGATGATATCCGACTTAAACGGCATCTGATATGACAGGGTCACCGATTTCAGTCTCAGGTACGAACCGTCTTCAATCCAGCGGTCAGAAAAACGGGCATTACCCATCGGGTCGCCATATGCTGCGCGGGGAATATCGGTCATGTCACCTTCAGTTTTCCAGCGGTTTAGGACTGCCTGTATCTGATTATCAAAGTTTTTCATGCTTTCCAGCTGGGCTCTGGTGTAATTATAAATATCATTGCCCAGCGAGTATGTACAGTACACATTCAAACTCCAGTTTTTATATTTCAGATCGGTAAATACTGAACCGTACAAATCCGGATTGGGATCACCGATGATTACTCTGTCGTTTTCATCTATCAGTTTGTTGGTGTTGTCGGCGTTTACAAACCGCATGTCACCGGCACTGAAGGGATAAGTAAGTCCACCCTTTTGGATCATCAGGCCTTCATTTGCAGCTTCTGCTTGTGTAGCGTAAACACCATCTGTTTTGTATCCGTAAAATACTCCTAGAGGCTGCCCAACGCGGGTTAATACGTATCCGTTACAAATTTCGGTGATGTATTCTTCATTCTTCAAATCAGTGACTTTATTCTTATAAACGGAAGCCACGAAACCTGCGTCCCATTTAAGCGTTCCGTTCAGGATGCGGGATTTCAGAGAGAAATCAATACCTGTATTGCTCATTTTTCCGGCATTAGTCAGATAGAAGGGGAAACCGGTTTCGCGCGGAGTTGGTATCCGCAAAATCATGTCCGAGACATTATTCTTATAGACGTCAATACTGATATTGATACGTTCATTGAGGAACGAGGCATCCACACCTGCATTCATTTTAGCTGTTTTCTCCGGTCTAAGATTCAGGTCAACGAGATTACCTCTCACCAAGCCAAAACTACCCAGCAAACTTTGCGGAATGTAATACTGAACACCGTTGTAGTTACCTATTTCATCGTTACCTGACAATCCGTAGCCAATTCGCAGTTTGAGCAGGTCAAACAGACTGGCATCTTTCATGAATTCTTCACCGCTGATGAGCCAGGCTGCCGAAGCTGACGGATAAAAATAAAACGGATTAGCCTCTCTGCCATATCGGGAGGAAGCATCGGCCGACATGGTATAATTCAGAAAATACTTATCACGGAATCCGTAATCAACCGTTGCAAACAAATTGAGCCAGTTCCAGTTACTGATCTGCCCTCCGATAACACGGTATAAAGGATCACCGTAAGATATGGATTTGAAACTGTCTGAGCCGGTATTGGCCGTTTTGCCCCAATCGTCCTGAGCCTGGTTTGTCTGATTTCTCATACCGCCTCTTATGTCCAGTTTATGTTCGAGATTAAAGAGATTGGTATAACTCAATGCTGCTTCGGTATATATGGAAGAAAGCCTGTCAACCCGATGTTGCGACACATTATCGACCGGACCGATGGAAAGCGTATCGAAATATACGCCCCGGTTCGGGAAATAAAGTTTTTCTCTTTCTTTGTTGAAATTAACACCCAGGATAGCATTAAATTTCAGGTGTTTATTAAAATCGTATTTTGCTTCGAAATTACCGACAAAACGGAACAGCGAATTATCCCGGCTGCTGGTATTAACGAGTGAATAAGGATTGGAATTATTGAACACATCAGCATCTTCAATGACCGGGGAAACAGCTCCTTCGGGGTTATTGACATGTGAAGCCATAAAAGGCGCTTTGACCAGTGCAGCATACAAGGGGTTTCTGTTGGTCGATGGACCTTCGTCAATCAGCTTTCTGTTTGAGAAAAGAAAACTCATATTGGCAAACAATTTCAGTTTTTTGCTCAGGTTAACTTCGGCATTGAACCGGGTATTAAACCGTTCGAAACTGGTATTTTTCACAATGCCATCCTGGCTCATGTACCCGACTGCAAGCGCATACACTGCGACTTCGTCGCCCCCGAATACGTTCATGTAATAGTCCTGATTGTAGCTGAGGTTATATATTTCCTTCTGCCAGTTTGTGTTGTTGTTGTATCTGTAGTAATCCACATTGCCTTCGTATCCCCATTTTTGGTTTACCGGTTTTTCCATATTCATGTAAGGCAAATTCATAATCTGAGACCCGGACATTCCGGTAGATTGCAACACATCTGATATCAGCAGTTTATGATCCGAAGCATTCAGAACGGGAATTTCGAGCGGTTCGAGATTTACGCCGGTATGGAGATGGAAATTAATTTTCGTACCCATTTCTTTGGCTTTCAGGGTGCGTATGAGGATCACACCATTTGCCCCTTTTACTCCGTATTGCGATGTTCCGTCTTTCAGTACGGTGATATTTTCAATATCCTTAATGTCGATGGAAGCAAGCGGGTTCGAGAAATAATTTCCCAGTAATGAGGTAGAATATACCGTATTTTCGTAGGGCATCCCGTCAACAATAATCAACGGCTGAATACCGGCATTCATCGAATTCAATCCTCTGATATAGATGTTGGAGCCTGCGGCGAGAGCTCCTGAATGATGAATGAGATTTAAACCGGACACTTTACCCTGCAAAGCCTCGTCGCAGGTAATAGCAGTGCTCAGAATATTATTTTCGTTTACAGCCGACCATGTATGTGTCAACTCAACGGGAGATGTAAGTCCCTGTGGTGTTGTAACATTTTCGAACACACTCCGGAAACCCTCAGTATATAACTCAACGGCAATATCTTTTCTTCCTTTTACGGAAATCACCTTCGACACATATCCCGGCCCTGACACTGTCAGATTGACATTGCCGGAGGGCAGATTCATGGAGAAATGCCCATCATTATTCGTCAGCGTAGTTTCCATATCCTTGAAAGCGATTCTAATCCCCGACAGCGGTTTCTGTGTTTCGGCACTTTTTACAATACCTGAAACTGAATATGTGAAATTATCCTTTGCCTGAGCGCTGATAGTTGAATAATTAACCACACATAAGAGTAAAAACGGGATGATATATTTACTTATTCTCATAATATATATTGTTTACAAATCACTTATTTTCAATTTATTCATTCGGGTCAACAACAGGTACCAGTTTGATATAATCCAGAAATACCATTCCGCCATTAGTTGCTTTGTATTCTGCTGTGTTAGCCACAAAGACAGTAGCTTCACCGAAAGTCGGACAAATAATTGTTTCCTTATCGCCAAACGCATCTGTGCCCGTAAAGTAGCTGAAATAATCATCCTCGCCAGTCGGAGTCGCGTTTTTGCGCAATAATCCGAATGGAGCCTGAGTTGCATCCTCTACCCGAAGATATCTGAACAATTGTTTTTCTTCCTGTACACCAGCCTTGAAACGGGTGGAAGCAAGCACGGTTGTCGCGCTGAAGTTGTCGGCAATGGTTCCATCAGATGCTTTTCTGTTTACTCTTGGTTTATCGGGGAAACTGATCAACATTTTCTGGGCGTACATGCAAGTTACTGATGTATTGACATTTACAGTTCCTTTACCGGTATTGATGCTTAAAGCAACCTGTTGATTAATATGATCGGAGTAATCATCATAACCAGACCAGTACACCTTGTAAGCCACTGAGTTGATTACGGGTCTGTACTCAATGTAGCAGTTGTTGGTTCTACCGGCATTACTTGTTGAGTTATTCGGAGCATAAGTTCGTGCAATGGCCACCGAAATGGTAGTATCGGGACTTGAATAAATATATTGCGTATTGTATGACGTCGGGCTGTTGAGTGTCATGTCTTTACCGCCACTGAGCGATGGCCTGTAACGCATCATCCACGCATTCATGTTGTCGGCATAGAAACTGAAGTAATTTTCGCCCTCAATTTTAATGGTCTTCACTTTGTTTTCATATATTTTCACATCGGCATCGGACAGCTTATATACTCGTCCATTTGATGCTTCATATGTTTCCAGAATCTTTGATGCGCTAATATCCATCAAAACACCGTCAACAGAAATATAACGGCCATCGGCAGTAATCACAACCGGCACCAGGATACAATCCTTTATCAGTTCGGCGCGAACAATCGAATCCTGAAACGATTTATTTTCTTTGATAAAATATTTGGCATATTTAGTTTCAATTCGCTGAATTACTTCATTTGGCAGCAAAGCGAAAGTATAGTTTTTTGTTTCATCGTC
>JAFNAU010000244.1 GCA_017860335.1 Bacteroidota bacterium | reverse complement strand
GCATAGTTTTCCCCCAAACTCAATGTAATGTTGTTTGTTGTACTTTTACCATATCCAACGTAAGTAATTACTACAGTATAAGGTCCACCTACACGCATACCGTTTAGATTATAGCGACCCTCTACATTGGTTATGGTTCTGTAAGTGGTTCCCGAAGGTGTGTGTGTAGCAACCACAGCCGCTCCAACAACAGCTCCTTTAGCATCGGTAACCAATCCACTCATACTTGACGTGGTCACCTGGGCATTCAAAGCAGCAAAACTCATCAATAAAATTGATAAGACAAATAGTTTTGTTTTCATAAACATAGTAAAAATTGTTTTTTAACGTTTATATTTTTTTTAATAAATCGTTGCAAAAATAAATCAAAAAATACGTAAAAACCTAATTGTTAGATTAAATATTTATGACAAGTTATCAACACCTAAAGCGGAATTTTCTCAACACACTGATAATCAAAACAGAAAGTTATTTATAATTAATGTATAAAGTTTAATAAAATAACGTATTCTGAACTTTGATAAAGGATAGCATTTTCACAACCAATTACAAGAACAAACAACAGTGTGCAAATGCCGAGACAAAAAGAAAATATACAGAATGCTCAAAATTTTATTTTTTCGTTTTTCGTAAAATAAGATTTTTCAAATAAACCCCGAAACCAATCAGTTAGCTTCGGGGCTTATTTGAATTATTTTTTAACATGAAATTTCATTTTGTTCAAAAACGACCAAATTATGCGAAGAATAGTATTTTTTTAACGTATTTTTAATAATTATCGTAAAACGAAATCAATTTCTTATTACTAACTTTGGGCGTTTTTTTTTATTTTTTTAAACCCATTAATATCAAACTACACATTTTGTATGAAAAACATGAAAAGAGCAGTAATGCTCATCCTTTCAAGTCTCTTTGTGTCAGTCAGTACCTTTGCCAGCGAAGCTGACATTGCCATTCCTGACCTGCATGAAGGAACATTTCTCATCTTCGGAAATCAAATTACTGCATGGAACTTTCTGTTCTATGGCGCGTTGGTAATCTGCTTTACATTGGGTATTAGCCTTTGGTTACACCATGAGGTAAAGAAACAGAAAGCACATGTATCGATGCTGAAAGTTTCCGAAACAATTTATCAAACCTGTAAAACATATCTGTTGCAACAGGGTAAATTTCTTTTAATGTTATTTGCATTTGTTGCTGTAATCATGGCTTACTATTTCCTTGCACTTCAGGGTAAGTCGGTAGGCACACTGTTGTTTGTTCTCTGCTTTTCAATTTTGGGTATGGGTGGCTCTTATGCAGTTGCCTGGTACGGTATCCGCATCAACAATTATGCAAATTCCCGCACAGCATTTGCTTCTCTGCGCGCTAATCCGTGGGATGTTGTGAACATTCCTTTACGCTCCGGTATGAGTGTCGGACTTTTCCTTATTTCGTTGGAATTGGTTATGATGGTGGTTATTCTGCTATTTGTACCACGTGATATTGTTGGTATTTGCTTCCTCGGATTTGCTATTGGTGAGTCTCTCGGTGCCAGCGTATTGCGTATCGCCGGGGGTATTTTCACCAAAATTGCTGATATTGGCTCTGACCTGATGAAGGTTGTATTCAAGGTGAAAGAAGATGACCCTCGTAACCCGGGAGTTATTGCTGACTGTACCGGCGATAATGCCGGCGACAGCGTAGGTCCTACTGCCGATGGTTTTGAAACCTACGGCGTAACCGGAGTTGCTCTCATTACCTTTATCACACTTGCAGTACACAATCCTGAAATTCAGGCAAAACTTATCGTATGGATTTTCGGTATGCGTTTTCTCATGGACTTATGTTCCGGTATTTCGTATTTCATCAACCAGGCTATTTCAAAACGCAAATATAAAGGAATGAAAATATTTGATTTCGAAGAACCTTTGATGCGACTGATCTGGATTGCTGCTATCCTTAGTATTTCTACCTCTTTCTTCATGAGTCACTTATTGGTTGGGGATTTACCCGACGCAACATTGTGGTGGAAACTGGCTGGTATTATCAGTTGTGGTACGCTGGCAGCTGTATTAATTCCCGAATTTACAAAATTTTTCACCAGCTCGAAATCCGCTCACGTGAATGAAATTGTAACAGCATCGCGCGAAGGCGGACCTTCACTCAATATATTATCAGGTATTGTATCGGGTAATTATGGCGCTTTCTGGACAGGATTATTGATTGTCGGATTAATGACAGGTGCTTACTTTATCAGCATTACCGGTAATCTGGAAGCTGTACTCGGACCTCATGCCACTATTTTCGCTTTCGGTCTGGTTGCCTTCGGGTTCCTTTGTATGGGTCCGGTTACCATCGCGGTTGACAGTTATGGTCCAGTAACAGACAATGCTCAATCCATTTTTGAGCTTTCACAGATTGAACAAATTGATGGCATTTCGGAAGAGATTGAAAAAGACTATGGTTTCAAACCCGACTTTGAAATGGGTAAACATTACCTGGAAGCTAACGACGGAGCCGGTAATACATTCAAAGCCACAGCTAAACCGGTATTAATCGGAACCGCAGTAGTTGGTGCAACCACAATGATTTTCTCCATCATCCTTCTGCTCGAAAGCGTGGGCATGTTGAGCGTTTCGCTCACTTCCGCTCCTATTCTGCTTGGTTTGATTTGTGGTGGCGCAGTAATTTTCTGGTTTAGCGGAGCGTCCATGCAGGCTGTAACAACAGGAGCATATCGCGCTGTGGAATACATCAAACGTACATTCAAACTTGACAATACGGAGGCAAACACCGAAGACTCGAAAGAAGTTGTAAAAATCTGTACTCAGTATGCCCAAAACGGCATGTGGAACATTTTTATTGCCCTTATTTGTTTTACACTTGGTTTCGCGTTCTTTGACAGTAACTTCTTTGTGGCTTATCTGATTTCCATTGCCTGTTTCGGGTTGTTCCAGGCTATTTATATGGCAAATGCTGGTGGTGCATGGGATAACGCCAAAAAAGTTATTGAAGTGGATCTGAAAGAAAAAAACACTCCGTTGCACGAAGCTGCGGTTATTGGCGACACTGTTGGCGATCCATTCAAAGACACATCATCGGTATCCCTGAACCCAATCATCAAATTTTCAACTCTGTTCGGATTGCTTGCAACAGAAATATCGCTAAAAATGAAACTTGATGCCCTGAAAGGCATTGGTACTGATTACAGCGGATATATCGGAGTAGCTTTTCTTGCTATTGCACTGATTTTTGTGTGGAGATCATTCTACAAAATGAGAATTCCTCTGAAAAAATAAGCATAAAAAAATCTTGAAAGGCGCAGGGTTAGTTCCCCTGCGTTTTTCTTTTTAAAT
>JAFNAU010000243.1 GCA_017860335.1 Bacteroidota bacterium | reverse complement strand
AAACCACATGGCTTCAATGGAATGACCCGGATTCATCAGCCTGCCTTCAAAGGTATCTGAAAGGCTTCCGTCAAGTTCCACATTTTCAATGATAATGCCACCAAGTTCCGGACGTAAAAAGACATCCATCACTTCGTGAATGCAATCGTCAATTGTTCTCTGAAGAAAATCTTTATCTATCAAATGTTCTATCTCAAGGGACAAATTGCACAATATCATCGGTAAGGCAAAGTTCTTCAGGTTGCGGGTACCGGGATATGCTTTGTTCCATTTGCCTTTCGGATTTTCCACTTTGGAAAGTATGATATCAAATGTCTTTTTTGCAATATCGGCATATTCGGGATTACCGGTGGCAAGGCTCAGCTGACCGAATGCCATCGTGGCGAATGTGTACGAAAATATGTTGTAGGGCTCTACAAGCGGATTACCTTCTCTGTCAACTGAAAAATACCAGTTGTAATGACCGTCGTGTCCGTATTTCTTCAGAAATTCTCCGCCCTGAATGGCACAATCAAGCCAATCCTGACGCTTTTCTACTTTGTTGTAAAGCATGACATCGCCTTTGCGGTCTAAACAGCTGAAATAACCGCCAAAGTCTGTATCCTGAGAATTTTCAACCCAAAATGGCATCACATTATCAAGCAACTCAGAGCGGTACTGCTGTTCTAATTCTTTTAAATTCATTTCTATCTCTAATTTAAAGTTAATTCTTATCGTCTTTCTTTTTCAACCAAAATTTCTCAATATCTTCCAGCGATTTTCCTGCCGTTTCGGACATCAGTTTTACAAGAAATGACTTGTATATTTAAGTAAATGATCTGTTATAAAATATAAATACAATTTAGAAAACATATTTATTGACTATTTTCAATTGCCTCCAGACAAGATAATTAGCACAAGCCCGGATATAAAAAGGAGAAACATCAGAGTTAACAGTACGTTCGTTTGTTTAGATGATCCTTTAAATTCTTTCCAAATAAATACGCCCCAGATTGCAGCTACCATCGTTGCACCTTGTCCCAGTCCATAAGATATTGCAGCTCCAGCTTTACCTGCTGCTATATAACTCAATGAAGTACCAATTGCCCAAATAGACCCTCCTAAAACACCTATAAGGTGAGTTTTGAAACTACCATTAAAGTAATCTTTGTACGAAACGGGTGATCCTACAAATGGTTTTTTCATTATCAGTGAATTAAACAAGAAATTACTTATCAGAATACCAAGTGCAAAAACAAAAAAAGCAGAATAGGGTGTCATCATGCCTGATGCCGGTTCCGAGAAATTAGTAAGATCCATAGAAGCTGCAACAAACCGATAAAAGAATGCCATCAACAAGCCGGCAAATATCGCCAAAATAATTCCTTTTTTATTTGATTCACCTTTTTGACCTTTTTTCATTTTTCCGGCAGCAATTCCATTGAAGATTATTGCTAATGTGATTAAAGTTACACCCAGAAATAAAACTATTGGATTTCCGTTCGGAGCTGTGAAATAATTCACAAAAACTCCCAATACTAAAGCAATACCTACACCCAAGGGGAAAGCTACTGCCATACCGGCAATGGAGATGGATGCTGAAAGCAAAATGTTAGCTGCATTAAATACAATTCCACCAATAACAGCACTAAGTATATTCCCCATATCTGCCTGTTTCAGATCTTGTATAAAGGGACGACCTTCAGCTCCAAAGCTCCCTAATGTAAAGCCTAAGAGAACACTAAACAGAACAATTCCAATTACATAATCCCAATAGAACAATTCATAACGCCAGGTTTTTGCTGCTAATTTCTGAGTATTCCCCCAAGATCCCCAACAAAGCATGGTGATAAAGCAGAGGATTACAGCCAATGAATAATTTTCAACTATGAACATTGTATTATTTATTTAAATGTTATTTTATTATACTACTTTTTTTAATTTCATTTCGATAGGGTATAGATGATTGCGCTCCTTCACGAGTTACTGTTATTCCTGCCGCTTTGTTTGCCATTTTCACTGCATCAATTATCGGTAATCCTTCTGAAATGCCCACACAAAAAGCTCCACAGAATGTATCTCCTGCGGCTGTAGTATCTACAGCAACAATTTTATCTGTAGGAATTTCGTGATATGAGTTACCCTCTTTTATAAATGCTCCTTTCGAGCCTAATGTAATTACTACATTGTCAACTCCTTTACTACTTATAATGTCAGCTGCTTGTCTGGCCGATTCCCAGTTAGTAACCTTAATGCCTGAAAGCATCTCTGCCTCATTGTTATTTGGGACGATAGTGTGCAAACATTTCATTAACTCGTTTGAAAGAAAAGCTGCCGGAGCAGGGTTTAATATCACTTTTACTCCTTTTTCGTACGCCATTTTTGCAGCATATTCTACTGTATCCATTGGAATTTCGAGCTGCATTAATAAAATATCTGCAGTTTCGATTAATTTTCTAGCTTTGTCAATATCGTTCTTACAAAGACTTGAATTAGCACCAGAAGCTACTACAATACAATTTTCACCATTCGAGTCTACCATAATCAAAGCTACCCCTGATGGCAACTTTGGATCAGAAAATATATAATCTGTATTGATGTTCTCTTCTTTGAACATTTCGATAGATTGTTTTCCAAAGAGGTCATTCCCTGTTTTTGATATAAAAGTAGCAAGCCCTCCCAACCGCGAAACAGCGACAGCTTGATTTGCACCTTTTCCTCCGGGATTCATCCGGAAAGCTCCTCCCAATATGGTTTCTCCAGGCACAGGCAACCTGTCTGATTTTACGACCATATCAGTATTGCTACTACCTACAACAACTATTTTTTTTTCACTCATGTTATTAAATTTTTAAAGATTTTTTTTAAAAAATGTCAGTATATCTTGACAATCAGAGAAACAGTTTAATCAACAATACTTAAAATGCATTTATCAACTTCCATTATGCATAAATTTATCATTTTTTCATTGTTTATAGTAATCACATATTTTAAAACCCTGTTTTTTACTCATAATCGAATAATCACTCTTTCAAACAATTCAGGTAATAATCTTTCCCTGCTATTCGTGTTTTTGCTATATACATTCCTGATTTGAGGGTTGCTGCGCTGATATTTGTATCACTATTCATTGACTGTAATACCACACGTCCATTTATATCATAAATGATGGCATTCTGAATTATCTGATTATCCTGTATTTTTATTACAATAAAATCATGTATTGGATTCGATATTTTTACCATGCCCTGATTATTAATCCAAATATTCTTAACATCCGTCATCGAATCGGTTTTAAAAATATGTTCTTCAGACCAATCACTCCATTTCAAATTGTGATCACGATACCGTATTCTCCATCCATATACATTACCTTTGGTTAATGGAGTGGCAGAGAATGCATTTTTCATTAGATTAATTCCTTTATTCAAATCTATCGGGTTGTTTTTGCCATCAACACCATAAATATTCCTCCAATCTTTCGTTATATCAAGTATTGGAGCTGTATAATCACCTGAAATAGAAGTTGCTTGCAATTCCACACTCATCAGACTATCAACCCCATTGTAAGGAGAAGATAGAAGAAAAATACTGTCATTTTTCAAAATAGTAGAAACACACGACGGTTTTTCAGGTTTAGCCTGATTAAGTTTCCGATACCACGAATCGATCACGTGAATATTTGGTGTTGGGTTCTTTGCTAAATCACCCACACCATAAACTTTGAATATATGAGACTTGTTTTTCACGTCAATATCTGCATAAATAAAAAAGTTCTCTATATATGACATATTTACCGAAGGTAGATCAACTGCGGATGAAGAAAAATGTTCTCTGTCACCACCGCCACCGCCACCACAAACAAAACTAATATCTCCGGTGGTGTTTGCAGACAAAGAAGGAACCGTACCTTTTTCATAATCATGTGTA
>JAFNAU010000067.1 GCA_017860335.1 Bacteroidota bacterium | reverse complement strand
ATGCTCCTGTTTACCTTTGGGGACATATACTTCGGCATACACTGTTTTGCCGAATAAGTTAACCTGATTGTTGAGCTGAAAAGTGATTCCGAGAATCATAATAACCGGTATGAGCACTGCTGCTGCCTGCCAGTAAATCTTGCGCATCCTTTTATGTCTGCCTTCAACTGTTTCAGAAAACCACATAGCTACTTCACGGGCTTCCTTTTTGCTGGCTATACCTTCTATAACCTTATCAATGGTCTCTTTTTCGAACGGATGCATATTAATTTCTTTATATTACCTTGACACAAGAATGAAAAAATAATGTGAGTTTTATATGTTAATTATTTATAAAAACATCAATTTTATTTTTCGAAAGTAGTCTCTGAGTATCTTTACAGACTCCTGATAGTGCGATTTGACTGTATTTACTGATATTCCCATCGCATCGGCAATCTCCTGATTACTTTTATTTTCATCAATTTTCATCTTGCAGATTTCCATTTTTTGGGGTGGCAGATTATTTATGCCTTCATAAAGAAAGTTGCTGAGCTGATTATCTTCGAGCATTTTCAGTATATCGCTGTCGTCCGAAATTTCAATCTGATTATTCTGATAATTCAACGAAATCATTTCCTTACTATCTCTTATCTGATTAAGAATGAAGTTCTTTGTCATCGTATAAAGATAGTTTTTAAGATTGATTTCTATTTCGATAAACGGACTTGAAACCCATAGCTTTACAAACACCTGTTGCACTGCATCACCCGACATCTCGGTATCTTTCAGATATCGGTAAGCAAGGTTGTACAGATATTGATGATACTTATAATATACAATTGTAAAAGCCTCTTTATCCTTTTTTTTTATTAACTGGAATAAAGCGGCATCTTCATTGTCTGCATATTTTGAGAATTGGGTTCGCATAGTTAAACCGTAAATTTTGTTCTCATTTATCAGCAAAAGTAATGATTATTTCAAATTGATTACGCTACAAAAATGTATTTTTATAAAACTATCAATTACAGCACACCTGAAGCCATTAAAAAAATTAAAATATGATATTCTTAAATACCTTCATAAAATAATTCCCGGTAGCAATATTGATCATTACTCAATAATTAATTACTGAAAACCACCTTCGTGAACTATTATCAAATTGAAAGATATAAATTCCGTTATTTTAATCCCGTTGATACTTACGTGATTGCCGGTGAGGAATGAAAATGTTTATATTTTATTCAGATAGAATAAGATATTAAAAAAGAAAGAAATACCTTTTTATCATTTATGGAGTAGAATACGGGACTAAAAGTCATTACCATTTTTTAGTTCCCTTTTGATAAACAGGTATTTCTCCTGCTCATCATGAAGATTATTTGGCTGGATAATTTCGAGCAATTCAAGTGTCTCGTACAGAAACAGAGCATCCTGAATGCTTATGGAATTTTTTATTTGAGAGAAATAACCATACTTATTGGCATACTTATTAATAAACGATAAAAACCTCCCGACATATGTTTTCTTTTCATCTAACTCTCTTTCCGCCTCCATGGATATGATCAAATCTATATTTTCTCTGTCAATAACGATTTTTACAGATTTATTCTTCTTCATATAATTCATGGCAAATGTCGTGGTTTCCAACACTTCTATCTTTCTCTTATCAGGTGGCCATTGCGCTGCATTTTCACACGTCCAGGTTTTTCTCGGAAAATGAAACTCAGATTTTTCATTGAGTCTTACCATCAGAAATGTTTCAGATAATTGTTTCTTTACTACTTCCTGAAATTCCTGTATCTGCTTTTTCGAAATTTCTGAGGTGCTATCCGGATAATCTTTTCCGGTCAAAATAATTCCGCCTTCTTCTGAATATAGAAATTTTAGCAAACGTGCCAATCTTAGTCGTTCCTTATAACTGGCATCTTCACGGTCTCCAATCAGGAACAAATCCCATAAAATAATGTATTTTATTTATAACAAATAATCTCAATTTAATGTTCCATGCGTTGAATGCCAACAATAATCAATAAACTTTATATATTACTAAAAATCAATTTACTACTCCGGGATATGGCACAAAAATAACTGCCGGTCATCAACACAAATTGAGGCCGGCAGTTAAAAATTATTTTTTAATTACATTAGTTCAATTAGTTTCCTATTTCGGATAAAAATTTAATCCGCACCAGTCTTACTTCTGTTTCACTGTAATCATTTTCACCGAGTTCGTCGAGTGCAGTACTTATTTTATCGGTTTCGGCAGTATTGAAATATTCAAATATTTCATCCACACGATCAGGATCCATTACTTCATCGAGAAAATAATCAATATTTATTTTGGTTCCCGAATACACAATAGCTTCTATCTCGTCCAGTAGTTCGCTTATATCTAACCCTTTAGAAAGCGCTATATCATCAAGTGCAATTTTTCGGTCTATTGACTGTATGATTGACACTTTGAGCTTTGATTTATTGGCGACAGTTCTTACGCGCAAATCTTCCGGACGTATGATTTCATTTTCCTTGACATGTTCGCGTATTACTTTCAAGAATTCTTCTCCGTAACGTTTTGCTTTACCGGCTCCTACACCCGGGATATTTTGCAGTTCATCCATCGAAATGGGGTAACTGGTAGCCATAGCTTCGAGCGACGGATCCTGAAAAATAACAAAAGGCGGCACTTCAAGTTTCTTTGAAAGTTTCTTACGAAGATCTTTCAGAATGGAGAAAAGCACATCATCGGCAGCACATGTACCACCGGTATTACGACTGCTCATATCATCCTCATCATCCTCAAATTCAGTGTCTTTTACAATCGGAAACGACTTCGGATTTTTCAGATACTCTTTCCCTGAAGCAGTCATTTTCAAGACTCCATAGGTTTCAATATCTTTAGAGATATAACCTGCTATCATGGCCTGCCGGATGACTGCGTGCAGCAGTTTTTCATCTTCGTCGGATGCTGAACCAAAATTTTCAAGGTCAACATGCTGATAAGATTTTACGTCAGGTGATTCATTTCCTTTAAGGACATCAACAATATGTTCAGCTTTGAATTTTTCTTTAAGTTGCTGAACGGTCTCCAATACTAATACTAATAATTCTTTTCCTTCCACAAATTTTCTTGGTTTCATACAGTTATCACAACTGCCGCAATTCTCAAGAGTATATTCCTCTCCAAAATAATGCAGCAACAATTTTCTTCTACAAACAGAAGATTCAGCATAAGCCTGCGTTTCGAGCAAAAGTTGATTTCCAATCTCCTGTTCAGCCACAGGTTTTCCCTGCATAAATTTACGCAGTTTATCCAAGTCTTTATAAGCATAAAATGCAATGCATTGACCTTCACCGCCATCACGTCCGCCACGTCCTGTTTCCTGATAGTAACCTTCCAGACTTTTAGGAATGTCGTAATGAATTACATAACGTACATCCGGCTTGTCAATCCCCATCCCAAATGCGATCGTAGCCACTATGACATCCGCTTTCTCCATCAGGAACTTATCCTGGTTTTCGCTACGTTGTAACGAATCCATACCGGCATGATAGGCTAATGCAGAAATACCATTAACCTGCAAAGTTTCCGCAAGTTCTTCTACTTTCTTTCGACTCAGACAATATATTATACCTGATTTTCCTGCTTGAGAGCGTATGTATTTTATAATATCTTTATCTACATCTTTGGTTTTAGATCGTACTTCGTAATACAGGTTTGGACGGTTAAAAGAAGACTTGAATACAGTAGCATTGAGCATGTTCAGATTTTTCTGAATATCATGCTGTACTTTAGGAGTAGCGGTGGCAGTAAGCGCGATCAAAGGAGCAACTCCTATTTCATTGATAATCGGTCTTATGCGGCGGTATTCAGGTCGGAAATCATGTCCCCATTCCGAGATACAATGCGCTTCGTCAATAGCATAAAATGAAATTTTTACCTGACGAAGAAACTCAATATTCTCCTCTTTGGTTAATGACTCCGGTGCAACATAAAGCAACTTGGTTTTCCCTGAAATCACATCTTCTTTCACAACATCAATTGCAGCACGCGTGAGTGACGAATTCAGGAAATGTGCAACGCCATCTTCTTCGCTGAAATTTCGCATGGCATCAACCTGATTTTTCATCAGGGCAATGAGCGGAGAAATTACAATGGCAGTTCCCTCCATTAAAAGTGATGGTAACTGATAACACAAGGATTTGCCACCTCCGGTTGGCATCAGGACAAACGTGTCCTTTCCATCAAGAACATTTTGAATAATAGCCTCCTGATTGCCTTTGAATGTATCAAAACCAAAGTATTCTTTCAGATGTGATGTTAACTCCGAGTGCTTTGTCATAGTAATTACTCTTCAGAGAATGAAAACGAAATTACAGTTATTTTTTAGATTACACAAATAATTCTTATCAGATAAAATATTTTTTCTTATCGCAGATGAAATAACAAAAATATAAACAGATTTTAAAAAAACAAGAGGTTTGAAAGAAAAAATCAGGATATTCGTTACATAAAAACATAATACCCTGATTTTCTATTATTTATCAATAGTAATAATTTACATTATTCTATGAATATCAGGCCGTTTTCAAACGGTGAGCATTCGCCTTATCCATTTTAGTCCGGGCATAATCGATGGTTACTAACCATTTTTTCTCTTTTTTGGTAGGCATCTCAAACATTTGGTCAATCATGATGGTTTCAGTGATTGATCTCAACCCGCGTGCTCCCAGTTTGAATTCGATTGCCTTATCTACAATATAATCAAGCACTTCCGGCTCAAAAATGAGATCCACACCATCCATCTTAAACAGTTTTACATACTGCTTAATAATTGAATTCTTCGGTTCTGTGAGGATATTGCGCAATGCACTCCGATCCAGAGGTTCCAGGTAGGTCAGTATAGGAAGACGTCCGATAATTTCGGGTATCAGTCCGAATGATTTCAAATCCTGAGGGGCAATATATTGCAACAGATTAGTACGGTCAACCATTTCGTTTTCAATAGACGCACCATAACCGACAACACGTGTGTTGAGGCGATTGGCTATTTTTCGTTCGATGCCGTCGAAAGCTCCACCACAGATAAACAGAATATTCTGCGTATTAACAGGGATAAATTTTTGTTCGGGATGTTTTCGTCCTCCCTGTGGTGGCACGTTTACAACCGATCCTTCGAGTAGTTTCAGCAAACCCTGCTGAACACCTTCGCCGCTCACATCGCGCGTAATACTCGGATTGTCACTCTTACGGGCTATTTTATCTATTTCGTCTATGAACACAATACCTCTTTCCGCTTCCTTCACATTGTAATCGGCCACTTGCAGGAGGCGTGTGAGAATGCTTTCAATATCTTCGCCCACATAACCGGCTTCGGTGAGAACGGTTGCATCGACAATGGTGAATGGTACATGCAGTTTACGCGCAATAGTTTTTGCAAGTAACGTTTTTCCTGTACCGGTATAACCAACCATGATAATATTGGATTTTTCAATCTCCACATCGTCGTTTGATTTTTCCTGCAATACACGCTTGTAATGATTGTAAACAGCAACCGACAAGTATTTTTTCGCGTCATCCTGTCCGATGACGTACTGGTCCAGATAATTTTTAATTTCGGCAGGCTTCGGCAATTTTTCTTTGTCAAGTGTCGAAGCCATATCATTGCCCATTTTTGCATCACGTACTATTGCAGCAGCCTGTTCGGTGCATTCGTTACAAATCTGTGCGCCATCAAGTCCGGTAATTAAAAAGCCTACCTGTGTCTCGGGTCTTCCGCAGAAGCTGCAATGTTTACTGCTTTTTGCCATAAATTATTTTTTTTCTTTTATCAACACTCTGTCAATCATTCCATATTCCAGAGCTTCCTGCGATGTCATCCAAAAATCGCGGTCGCTGTCTTTTTCAATCTGCTCATAGGTTTTACCCGAATGATCAGCAATAATCTGATACAGTTCTTTTTTGAGTTTCAGCATTTCGCGCAGGTTGATTTCCATATCGGCAGCCACTCCCTGAGCTCCGCCACTTGGCTGATGAATCATGATACGTGAATGTTTCAAAGCCGAACGTTTTCCCTTTGTTCCGGCTACCAGCAACACTGCGCCCATAGATGCTGCCATTCCTGTACAGATGGTTGCCACATCGGACGAAATAAACTGCATGGTATCGTAAATGCCCAGTCCGGCATAAACAGAGCCACCCGGAGTGTTCAGATAGATTGAAATATCTTTGCCGGGATCGGCCGAATCAAGATACAAGAGCTGAGCCTGAATGACGTTAGCGGTATAGTCATCGACCTGGGTCCCCAGAAAAATAATCCGGTCCATCATCAGTCTGGAGAAAACATCCATCTGTGTCACATTCAACTGACGTTCTTCCAGAATGGAAGGTGAAATATAACCATTGTTCATTACCTTAAAATACTCATCGAGCGATAAGCCATTCATGCCCAGGTGTTTGGTAGCGTATTTACGAAAATCGTTGTTGTTCATGTTTTTTTGTTTTTAATTATTACTCATTTTATTCTGAGAAATATATAACTAAAATCCTGCCAAAATTGTTTTTCTGCCAAAATGGCAGTATTTAAAAAGCCAAGAAGATTTTTAAATGACTATTCAGCAAAGATAACTGATTTTTGGTGAATAAAATGATTTAAAAACCTTCTCCGCAATATTAGGGAATTTTAATTTTCGCCTGTTTCTTGAAACATCTTATTAAAATCTTCAACTGATATTTCTTTTTCGTTCAGCTTAACAGTGCCTTTTATGTAGTCAAGCACTTTTTCTTCCATGGCTCTGTCTACAAAGTTTTTCACTGTTTCTTCCTTCTTCATCAGGTCTTTGGCATAGTTTTCTATAATTGCATCCTCAAGACCAACCATTCCGTACTGAGCAAATTGCGATTTTGCCACTTTTTTGGCATATTCCTGCACATCGGCTGTTTCAACTTTGATTCCATTAGCATCTGCAATTTTGTCTTTTATCAGGTGCCATGTCAGGTCTTTAATCATTCGCGGATAATCTTCTTCGAGCGATTCGCTGGTCATATTTTCGTTGGAATATAACAGCCAGCGTTTGAGGAACTGATCCGGAAATTTCAAATCGTTGTATTTTGCCGATAAAGTTGCCTGCGCATCAATTCCAAATTTGTAATCGCTGTCGGCGGTAAGGTTTTCTTTGATGCTTTCAGCTATTTTCTGACGGAATTCATTTTCGGAAGTTACTGCGCCTTCGCCAAATACTTTGTCGAACAATTCCTGATTGATTTCGCCTTCTTCATAACGGGCAATGCCTTCAATCTGCATCATAAAGTCGGAAGTGATTCTTTTGGCTTCGTCTTTCGAGATTTTAAGCATCGAGCTGATTTCAACTTCATTTTCGTAGGCAACCTGAGGATTAAACACAACCTTATCGCCGATGTTTTTTCCAACGAACAATGCTTTCTGATCTTCATTTTTCATATAAGCAGGTGTCAAAACGGCATCCTTCACTTTCAGACCGTCTTCATTGACTTTACCATTAGCCATTTCGAGCAATTCACCTTTCACCATGTCGTTTTCTTCCACTACATCTACCTGAGTATATTTTCCGAAACGCGAGGTGTATGATTTAACCTGATTATCAATCATTTGATCAGAAACTTTTATGTTATAATAAGTGATTTTGTCGCTTTTCGACAGATCAACATCAAACTGGGGTGCTAATCCAATTTCAAAATCAAAATCAAAATCTTCGCTGTTTTCAAAATCAACATCGTGATGATTTTCTACAGGAAGTGGCTCGCCAAGGAATTTGATATTATTCTCTTTCACATACCCGAATAATCCATCGGATACTAATTTATTGACTTCTTCCGCTACGATGGCTTTTCCATACAGTTTTTTTATCAGGCCTACCGGCACATTACCCGGCCGAAATCCCGGAACATTCGCTTTTTTACGATAATTACGAATGTATTTTTCTACATTTTCGTTGTAATCGTCTTTGGTAACACTTACGGTTATGACTGCTTTGGTTTGATCAAGATCTTTTCTGACGAATTTCATATACTGTTAATTATTAGCACATTGTGCAATTGTTTATTTTCAAACATAATTGGGGTGCAAAGGTACAAAAAGTTAAGATAATTCATGCTTTTTTTCATCAAAAAAAGATAAAAATGAATCTGTTAGCTTATATTTCTGTTTCGTCGAACAGGACAGTAGAACCCCGTAATGATATTGCAACTAACCGGTGGTGCTTCCGCTTGTTGAATTTGTATTGACCAAACGGGAATGGAGTAAACTTTAACAGAGTGCCAAAAATTATTCCATTTTATAAAAAAAAGAAGCTGTTACCTGGTCAGGTGAAATAACCTGACCAGGTAACAGCTGAAAATATGTTTGAATGAATTTCGCTATTTATAAATAGGTCCAAAATTTTCGCAGGCCCGATAATCAGCGCCTTCTTTATCCATTCCGAATGCGTTCCAGGCTGATGGTCTGAAAATTTCGTCCTCCTCAACATTGTGCATGCAAACCGGAATACGAAGCATAGCCGCAAGTGTAATCAGATCTTTACCAATGTGTCCATAGCTGATGGCACCGTGATTTGCTCCCCAGCAATTCATAACAGAATATACATCTTTAAACGGTGCTAAACCTGTGAGACGGGGTGCAAACCAGGTGGTTGGCCAGGTTTTATCTGTTCGCTTGTTGAGAATATCGTGAATTTCGGGTTCTATTTCTACTGTCCATCCTTCAGCAATCTGCAATACCGGCCCCAGGCCTTTCACCAGATTTAAGCGGGACATGGTAACCGGCATCCCGCCTTTGGAGAGGAAGTTAGATGAAAAACCACCGCCACGGAAATAGTTGCGGTCGGCCGGATACCAGGTTGTTGCACCCAAACAGGCCTCCACTTCATTTTCGGTGATTTCCCAGAAAGGTTTGAGCGCCGGTTCTCCATCTCTGGATTGTTGCCCCGTTCCGTCGAGTGTAGTTGAACCGGAGTTGATCAGGTGAATAATTCCATGCTGAGCCATTCCGGTCAGCTCCCGACCTGTCACACGCTTCACAGCTTCGGGACTCCAGTAGGTACGAACATCCGAAAAAAGCTGAGATGTATTGGTCAGTAAGTGTCCGAACAGCATGGCCACTCCGTTGCAGGCATCATTCTCAGTAGCAAGTACGAATGCTTCACGGATGCCATTCCAATCGAACGAGCTGTTAAGTAGCGCTTCGGAGAAGTCGCCATTCGGCAGGAAGTCGGTCCACTGACGCTGTCCCTGAAATCCGGCCAGTATTGCATTATGACCAATGGCTTCTTCTTTAAAACCAATTTTCTGTAATTCGGGATTTCCCTGCATCAGATCACGCATGATCAGAGTCATTTTCACCACAAACTCCCAGTCTGCTTCTTTTTCAGTTCTTGTTTTCTGGTTTTCGGCGAGGTTGTAATCGGTACCTTCATTCACCTTACAATATTTTTCAGTCCACGCCATTGCCTTTTCATACTCTTTGTGATCGTAAATGCCAAGTGAAATTCTACGGTGGATTTCAGTCATATCGACCACTTCGTTGCGCATGCCGAGGTATCCCTGGAAGAAATCGGGATTGACGATAGAGCCTGCTATACCCATCGAAACGCTTCCGATAGAAAGATAAGATTTTCCACGCATGGTAGCCACAGCCTGAGCGCTGCGTGCAAACCTCAGTATTTTCCCGGCCACATCTTCCGGAATAGAATTATCATCGGCATCCTGCACATCCCGGCCATAAATACCGAATGCGGGAAGTCCTTTCTGAGCATGTGCTGCAAGTACTGCTGCCAGATATACGGCTCCGGGACGTTCTGTTCCGTTGAATCCCCATACCGCTTTCGGATAATAAGGGTTCATGTCCATAGTTTCGGCACCATAGCACCAGCAGGAAGTAACCGTTATGGTTGAACCTACGCCTTCGCGTTCAAATTTCTCAGCACAAGCGGCACTTTCGCCTACACGACCGATGGTAGTATCAGCAATCACACATTCTACCGGACTTCCGTCGCCGTTTTTCAGATTTGAACTGATCAGAGCGGCAACAGCTCTGGCCAGGTTCATTGTTTTTTCTTCAAGACTTTCTCTCACACCACCCTGACGACCGTCGATGGTTGGCCTAATTCCGATTTTTGGATAAGTTTTCATAGTTTTATTTTTTTGTTAGATAATAGTTATTGTTTTATGTTTTCGACTACATCAACTTTACTGTGCTGTGCTGTGCTGTTGTTTTTTGTAAAAAAATAAGAAACATCCTGATTTCCTGCCGTTTTAGCAACCTGTTCCTCACTTCCTGCTCTGTTATCTGAATAAAAATATTTTTCCGAACAAAGATATGTAATACAATATTAAAAATAAAAAAAATTAATATGTTGTTCAGCATATTTCAGCACAAAAACTACGGTTCAGTTTGGTAAATATACAAACAGAAGTCAACTTTGAATTCACCGGAGAGCGACATACGAGATATCACTTTTTTTTGTAATTTTGCCGGGCTTCAGAGAAATAGGGAAATATGAATTTACCCCATCATATTTGAAAGAAAAAAACATTGAAAACCAACAATTAATCATTCAAAATTAAAACACTGTCAATCATGAAAAAATTAATTTTATTTACAAGCCTGTTGTTAAGTCTCACGACATTTTCTGTTTTTTCACAGGGAATACAGTTTGAAGAAAATCACAATCTGAACGCCGCCTTAGCAAAAGCAAAAGCAGAAAACAAGCTGATTTTTATCGATGCGTATGCCGTGTGGTGCGGACCCTGCAAAATGATGGCACGTGATATTTTCCCACTCAAAGAAGTTGGCGATTATTTCAACGATAAATTTGTAAACCTGAAACTGGACATGGAAGCGACTGAAAATGTGGAAATAGCCAGAAAATACGAAGTAAAAGCGTATCCTACTTATCTGTTTCTGAATGCCGATGGTGAGGTTGTTCATAAAGGATTGGGGAGCATGCCGGCCGAAAAGTTCATTGAAGTAGC
>JAFNAU010000066.1 GCA_017860335.1 Bacteroidota bacterium | reverse complement strand
CTTTTCGTCACACAACCAACAGTCACAAACGCCTGATTTCAGGAGATTTAGAAAAACAACAAACTGTGTGACGCATAATTTTTTAGTTATAAAATAAAATACAGATGACAGATCAAGAAGACAGAATTATTAAAGTGAACATCGATGATGAGATGAAATCATCTTATATCGACTATTCGATGTCAGTTATTGTTTCACGCGCTTTACCAGATGTTCGGGACGGATTAAAACCGGTACACCGCCGTGTTTTATTCGGGATGAACGAATTAGGCAACAACTCCGACAAACCTTATAAAAAATCAGCCAGAATTGTGGGGGAAGTTATGGGTAAGTTTCACCCGCACGGCGACTCCTCCATCTATGGTACACTTGTACGCATGGCTCAGCCCTGGGCTATCCGCTATACAATGGTTGACGGGCAAGGTAACTTCGGATCTGTTGACGGTGACGGAGCAGCTGCCATGCGATACACCGAAGCACGTTTGCAGAAAATTGCAGAAGAAATGCTGGCTGACATTGACAAGGAAACTGTTAACTTTCAGTCCAACTTTGACGATACGCTAAAAGAACCGACTGTTCTACCATCACGCATCCCCAATCTGATTGTAAACGGTTCGTCGGGTATTGCTGTAGGTATGGCCACCAATATGGCTACACACAATCTTTCCGAAACTGTTGATGCCTGTATTGCTTACATCGACAATAACGAAATCGAGATTTCAGAGCTGATGAAACACATCAAAGCTCCCGATTTCCCGACCGGAGACCGAGATTGAGTCTAATGGCAACGGACACGATAAAATTATCATTACCGAAATCCCTTATAATGTCAACAAATCGGAACTGATCAAATACATCGCTAATCTGGTTACCGAAAAAAGAATAGAAGGTATATCAAATATCAACGACGAAACCAACCGCGAGGGTATGCGTATTGTTATTGATGTTAAAAGAGATGCCAATGCAAGCGTCATCCTGAATAAGTTGTTTAAAATGACTGCACTGCAATCATCATTCAGCGTAAACAATATCGCATTGGTGAACAACTGATCAAATACTTTATAGATCACCGCCACGAGGTAGTAACCCGTCGCACTCAGTTCGAACTCAATGAAGCTGAAAAACGGGCACATCTGCTGCTGGGATTTATGATCATCCTCGACAATCTTGACGAAGCTATCCGTATCATCCGCGACTCCCGCACTCCCGACGAAGCCCGCAGCCGATATGCGTTTACGTCAACTGACCGGTATGGAGCAGGACAAACTGAGAGCGGAATACGAAGATTTATTAAAACAGATTGAAAATCTGAAGGCTATTCTGGCTAATATTGAACTCAGAATGCAGATTATCAAAAACGAATTAATCGAAATTAAAGCAAAGTACGGCGACGAACGTAAAAGCGAAATTGTATATGCTTCGGAAGAATTCAATCCCGAAGATTTCTATTCTGACGACGCAATGATCATTACCATTTCGCACATGGGTTATATCAAGCGTACTGCGCTGACCGAATTCAGAGCTCAGGGTCGTGGCGGTATCGGTTCGAAGGGTAGTGACTCGCGCGATGAAGATTTCATTGAAAACATTTACCCGGCTTCGATGCACAATACCATGCTGTTCTTCACACAAAAAGGAAGATGCTACTGGCTGAAAGTTTACGAAATCCCTGAAGGAACAAAAAGTTCAAAAGGCAGAGCTATTCAGAACTTGCTGAACATCGATTCCGACGATAAGGTGAATGCCTTTATACGTGTCAAGGGGTTGGACGACGAAGAATACATCAATTCTCACTATGTGATTTTCTGCACGAAAAATGGTATAATTAAAAAAACATCACTGAAAGAATATTCACGCCCACGTCAGAATGGAGTCAACGCAATTTCGATCCGGGAAGATGACGATGTGATAGAAGTTCGTCTGACAGATGGTAAAAATGAAATCATCCTTGCAAATAAGAACGGACGTGCCATCCGCTTCAACGAAACGAAAGTGAGAGCCATGGGACGTACTGCAACCGGTGTAAAAGGTATGACACTTGACGAAGACGGAGCGGATGAAGTAATTGGCATGATTTGTGTAAATCCCGAAGGTAGTGAAAACATCCTCGTTGTATCGCAGCAAGGTTACGGAAAACGATCACTGCTTGAAGATTACCGGGTTACCAATCGTGGTGGCAAGGGTGTAAAAACCATCAACATCACTGAAAAAACGGGTAAACTGGTATCAATAAAGAGCGTGACCGACGAAAACGACCTGATGATTATCAACAAATCAGGTATTGCCATCCGTACCAAGGTTTCCGACTTGCGGGTTATGGGCAGAGCCACACAGGGTGTCAGGATAATAAATCTTGAAAAACGAAACGATGAGATTGCTTCTGTATGCAAGGTTCACTCTGAAGACGAGGAAGAAGTTATAAGCGACACTGATATAAATTCAGAATCAATTGATATCGAAACCGGAATTAACGAGACTGAAACAAACGAAACAAATCAATAATTCAATCAATACAGTAATGCTTGTTTGATTTTTCTTCAAAAGGCATGAATTAAACTAAACAAAAAAAACAATTTTACGAACATGAAAAAATTAATTCTATCATTATGTTTAATTTTGGGTTTTTCGGCCACATTTGCACAAAAATCAAATGTAGCTAAAGCCGAGAACTACACATTGCAGGAAAAGCCTGATTTTGCAGGAGCCCGCGAAGCTATTAAAGCTGCCATGCAGGACGAAAAAACCAAAGCAGATGCAAAAACCTACTTCACAGCAGGTATGATCGGATTTAAGGAAAATGAATCTTACAACACAAAACTGATGTTGAATGACAAATCCGTTGATCCGATGGCTAAAGGAAAAGCAATCATGGAAGCTTACAAATACTTTCTGATTGCCGATAGTCTGGACAAACTTCCGGATGCAAAAGGTAAAATCAAACCCCGTTTTGGTAAAAAAATCAAGGACAACATTAAAGAACTTTACAACGGGCAACACAACATCATCGCTTATGGCGCTCAGCTGTTCGATAACAAGAACTATAAAGAAGCTTACAATGTGTTTAACACCTATCTGACAATTCCTGCTTTGCCATTGATGAATAAAGAAGCTGCTACAGACAGCACCTACAGCATGATTAAATATTACGCTGCTATTGCAGCTACTAATAACACAGATCATGATAATGCTATCAAACTGTACACCGACCTGAAGGATGATAATTACGAAACGAAGAACGTTTATCAGCTGTTATCCGAAGAATATCGTCTGATAAAAGACACTGTAAACTACCTGAGCACTTTAAAAGAAGGTGTACAGAAGTTCTCTAAAGACCCCTGGTTCCTTCAGAGTATCATCAACCATTACATCTATTCAGATCAAATACCCGAAGCATCAAAATACCTGAATGAAGCTATTGCTTTAGCTCCCGACGTGGCTCAGTATTATTATGTAAAAGGCAATGTAGAAGAAAGACTTGGCAACAACGATACTGCATTGGAAGCTTTCAATAAAGCCCTGGAGCTTGATCCGAATATGGCCGGAGCTTACGGAGGTAAAGGACGCGTGATATTCAACAAAGCTGTACAGATACTGAATGATGCAAGCGCTATCCGTGACAACAAACTTTACCAAAAAGAAAAAGAAAAAGCTGATGTCATTTTCAAAGAAGCCATGCCATTCCTGAAGAAAGCAGTAGAAATCAATCCTGAAGATACCGATTTCAAACAGGCTTTGAAACAACTCTATTATCGTCTGGATATGCAGACTGAATATCAGGCAATTTCAAAAGAACTTGGCGAATAAAAATCAGCCAATCAAATATTTATAAAAAAAGAGTGCTATAAGCACTCTTTTTTTATGGTAATAATCCCTGTAAATCGACAAAGGACATGCAGAAATAAATGATAAGCACCCTAAATCTATTAGAACCACTATTCTTCGATTTTGCGACAGCGTTTATTCATTTGTTATTCTACACAACGATTTTTATCATACTGACAGTCATTTAGCACAGCCTTTACACACTCTCGGGCAAGCCGGAATACAGTAAGTTGCGAGTTATGAAGGCTTTATCCACACACTATAAAACAAATCAGGCTGTCGGGTTTCTCCAGACAGCCTGATTGACGAGATAGTATTTCGACTATTTACTTTACAATAAAATTTTTCATTTCCCATGTTCCGGCCTTCGTAGCCGTAGAAACATATTTGATGGCAATGCGAATTTTTTTATTAGAATAAGCACTCAATGACATATCACCACTATTATAGAAATCCCAGCTGGAAGCATTAGTAAAATTTGTAGGAACTTGTGTCCAGATAGCAGTTGAAGGCAATCCTGAAGTATAGTTCTCTGAAACCCACACCGTAGCTTCGTTAGCCGGAACACCCGCATATCTTACCACATGATCGAAACATAATACCGGAGATGTTTTTCCTGTAAGGTCTATCTGAGGTGATATTAACCAATCTTCGTTTGCTCTGTTTTGACTGCTTACATATCCGGTCATATAAGCGCATTTATAAGTCGAATTATATACCCAGACTTCTGATCCCGATACGTTTTGCGCAGTAAAAGCTCCTAATCCCGTAGCAAATGTTTCATAGTAAATTGCTGTTGAAGGGTCGAATGGTTTATTTCCTCCTTTTGTACCGTCTTCGAGTTCGAAATAAGTAACCGTTTTTAATCCGGGAACACCAAAGTAGGATGCCAGATCGCCATACATTTTTACTTTTTTGCCAATCAAATTTTTATGATCTTTCAGGTTGAGCGCGGTACGTACAGCACCGATCGGGAGTTGCACGGGCAGTGTTTTGGAAAGATAAATATTGTTGGCAGAATCGGCCAGCAACATGTTGGTTGCTTGTGTACAGGTATCTGAGCCAAATACAAAATTAGTCTGCGTACCCGACCACACATAGCCCACAATCGTTCCGTTAACCCATTTACCTGATACTTGGTTATAAATACCTCCTGTAACTGAATAAGGGGATGCTTCCGTTCCGTCACCATAATTTGTAGTCACAACGACAGCTTCCGTATTTTTCACAACTACGTTCTGTATTTCCCAGGTTCCGGCTTTGGTCGCTGTTGAAATGTATTTAAAGGCAATTCTTACTTTTTTGCCAGCATAGGCAGTCAGACTAATTTCACCGGAGGGTACAAAATTCCAGCTCTGGTAATCGACAAAAGGCTGAGTGGTAAGCTGTGTCCATGTAGCGGTGGAAGGCAGTCCGCCAGTATAGTCGGTCGAAATCCAGACCGTAGCTTCATCTTTCAGGTTTGTAAAATAACGCACCACATGCTGAAAAGACAAGTTGGCAGCAGTTGTACTGGTCAGGTCAATTACAGGTGAAATGAGCCAGTCCTCGTTTGCAAGGTTAACCGAATTCACATAGCCCGACATGATTGCATATGTTCCTCCGCTCGTCCATGTTGTATCGCCGCTAACCGATTGCACTGTAAAATCACCCAGCGAATTGGCAAATGCCTGCTCGTAGATCAGTGTCGCGTCAGATACGGGTGCTTCCCATTCATCCGCGTTGGAGCAGGCCGATAACACTGCTATGGATAATAAACTGAATAAACCGTATTTTATATATTTCTTCATCTCTGTATATGTTTTGTTTTAATTAATATGCGTTCGGTTACTTTTTAATTTGCGGCATGATAAGCTTCAAATCCTTTACCCAAATCGCTGATAGATCGTAAAGTCAACTGATGATATATTTTAGATGCCGATAAGGTAGCGTCCTTGTCATTATAAAATCCCACCAAAGCGGTTATATTCCCTTTAAGGTTTGAAACCGGAATGTGTTTGTTAGCAAACTTCGAGTATTCGCTGGTTGATACAAAGATAGAACCTGTTCCATCCTGAATTTCGCGTGATTGCGGATAACCTACACCATTGGTTGACGGGGCAAAAATCATTTCAGCATCTGTTATTGCTGTTGGCTTGCCACTGTATGCGCCTCTGCCGGTGAAGAACGCATTTTTGATGCAAACCAGCTTATTATACAATGCAGGTCCGGCAGCCTTAATCTGCGCGATAGTCATGGTGTCTGCCTTTATAACCTGTGGAACAGGCATACCGTAAGCGAAAATATTTTTATCAGATAGATACTTTGGCATACGTCCAGGTTCTACCCTGCCCTTTTCGGTGTTGTAATAATAAATTCCAATCTGAGGTGCCTGAGCATAATTGCCTATCATCATTCCGTTGCACTTCACAGCCACGCGTTGTCCCAACGGATAAATTCCCGAGAGACTTCCGGCATCAATGGATATTTTCATCGCCTGTGCATTCGGGCCTTCTTCCTGAATAACCAGGTATTTATATACATTACCTTCCACATCCGACGAGGTTACAATACCTTTAATTATAACGTCTTTATCCGATTTGATGGTATCGGCTGAGAAAAGGGAGCCGGATTTCAGAAACTCACTTTTCAGCTGCGCAATAGTGTAGGTTGAGTCCAGTTTCACACCCATCAGCTGCCCTACAGGTATTGCATCAAATTCGGTCTGGTTGCAGGCGCCAAGAAACGTTGCCGCTGCAATCATCATACTGTATATCAGTTTATTTTTCATTTTCTTCTTCACTTATCGATTAAAATTTATACCCTATATTCAGAAACAGATTGAATCCCCATGCATAATAATACTTGTTCGGGAATTTATTCAGATTAGCCATATCAAGCACATTATCAACAAGTGGCAAACGAGCTTGCTGATAACCTCCGGTAATCATGGAGGTGTTGTTAAGGATATTGCTGCAACTCAGATTGAAGTTGATCGATTTTTTGTTTTTCAGATAGATCAGTTTTCCAATAGAAGCATCCAGCAGGAAGCCACCTTTCAGTTTTTCCTGTGTTCCAAGTGCTGCCTTTGCTTCGTCAGTGGTGTATCTGGCCATATTACTTTCGGTGAAACGGTTTGGAGCAAAGTCCAGATAATTATTATCGAAATAATTCAGCGTTATATCGGCAAACCACATCTTCGGGTGGAAATAATCCAGAGTGATATTGGCTGCAAGCTGCGGACCTGAATTTATTTTCAGATCTTTGGTCAGTACCACTTCAGAGAAATCGGGCTTAACCCCATTTTCATAACTTTTTATACCAATGGCATTGTTGGTATAACGATAATCAGCAAATGTTCCGGCAGTGGATACCGAAAAACTTCTGTTAAGTTTAACTGACACACCCGCTTCAATACCCTGATAGATTTTATCAGATTTGGTAAGCATGTGGTTGATAAACGTACGGAGTTCGTCGTCATAATATCCGAGGTTTTCGGTAGTTCCAAGCATGTAGGTACGGAAACCGGAGAGTCGACCCCTTACAGAAGGAAACAGGAACGAATAATTCAGGTCATACGATAAAATCTTGCGGCTTTCGAGATTGGGTACCCGGGTGTCTTTAATTCTTTCCGACACATAGGCTCCATTGGGAAGCGGTGCACGGGTTTCAGCCAGCACATTGGCATATAATCTGTTTCTACCGTTCAGTTTATAGGTTGCTCCCGCTTTGAACGAAGGATCAACAAACCACCACACTTTACCCTCACCGTATGAATTTTCGGGAGCGCGTCCGTTTTTCATATAACCATACCGACTGAACTGGCTGTAAGTAAGTTTTGCGGCATAGTAAAGATCCAGTTTTGACCAGTTCCATTCATTCTGAAGAAATGCACTGGCATGATAAATATTAATATCATACTTGTATCCGAATACATCCCCCACTCTGATTGCCCGGTTAGGATTGTTGATATCATTTTGAATAATATCAGGATTTGATGGATAATCACGTTCAGCAAACTGGTCGATATCTATCCATTGTTTTCCTCCAAGCAGGTCTTCCATGGTTTTGAAGTTCATATCTTTGGCATACTTGGCTTCAATTCCGGCAGTAAGTTTCAACTTTCTGTTCATCTGATTGGTATAAGTTGAATTGAATACCGTTTCCATCAGATTGCTGTGACGGCGTTCCACCGAATACTTAGCGCTTCCGTCCGGATTAAGTACATTATTGCGGTAGTTGGCCTGATACATGGCATCCCAGTTCAATTGCGAAACTGAAGGATTAACCGGTTTCCCATTTTCAAACTTCCACTGATCTGCTATTTCATTTCTTAAACCTGTGTTAGCGCTGTCGGTGAGAAAACTTGGTAAATTGCGGTAATAATCGGGACGTGGATCCGGAGCATTGTAAAATCCGACTGCCGAGTTGCTGTAAAGGCTGTAATGGAATGCCAGCCCTGTACGAAGACGCTGATTCTGACTAATTTTGAAATCATGCGACAAAATAGCGGTAGGATCGTAGCTTTTCACAACGCGTGAATTACGCTTTTTCCCATCCTGATAACCCCAGTACGAATTGTAATAAATCGAACCTGTCAAATCATACACTTCCTGCGTGGTTGCACTCTGCTGAGCACGCTGTGTGGGCGCACCGTAAGTAACCAGCGACAAACTGTGCCGGGGATTGAATATCTTTTCAGCAGCGAGGAAATATCCAGCAGAATTATAAAATGTTCCATCGGCTATACCTTCATCAGCCCAGCGAAAAAGACCTGATACCGTGAAAGCCCAACCACTAGGGAGCACACCGGTGGCATATGTTACCTGACCTCTGAGTTTATAAGCCCGGTTACTGTAAGCGACACTTGCTTTTGTTCCGGCTGCAAATGCACTGGCTCTGTTAACAATATTCGTATTCGACCCCAAGTTTCCATAACTGAAAGAGTTGGCATCCAGTCCGACAACTACATCCTTATTGCGCATGGCATCATTCAGCCCTCCGAGGCTGGAATAATTGAACCCTCCACGATCCAGCGAGTTAAAGTGAACACCATTAATATAAGTCGACTCATATTCCTGTTCATAACCACGCAAGCGGAATCTCATCGGGCTGAAAGAGAAGGAAGTTTGCGAAACATAAACATCTCCGCGCGATATGCTGGACGAAATGCTTTGAGTAGCGCGTCCTTCGTCTTCACTGAAATCAGATTCGTTCAGTTGTAAAACAGCATCCTGACGCATTTCTTCCTGCAAATCCATCTTCAGAAAAATTGTTCCAAGGTCGAGCGTTTCGTTTTTCTTTAAAACGACCTCTTTAATCTGCGGGAGATAGCCCGGTTTTGAAATACTTACTTCCTCTACTCCCGCATTCAGGTATGTGAGAAGAAATTCTCCTGTTCCGTTTGTTTTTGTTGAAATATTTTGCTGCAAAAGGGTGATTGTTACACCAGGCAGCGGTGTTTCAGAGTCAGCTACCTTTACCACACCTTTAATCTGCGTTTGAGCAAAAATTGCAGATGAAGATAAAAGAACAGCTGAAATGACCAACAGTACTTTTTTCATTTGTAAATTTATTTGTTATTAATTTTGTAGATACCTATTTTAAAACCCAGAATATGCAATGTACCAGAGTTAAAGACCTATTAAATGCATGAATAATGTCTATATGATTAACTCCGTTTTATATTTTAATTACCATTTTTTAAACAGAAAAAGTTGTGCAAGATACAATCTTTTTTTTGATTAATACTTATCCAAACTTTCATTTCTGTATAAAAATAATGTTCACATATGCTCACAGTCATCGCCAAACCCAATTTTATTCTGATTATCAGTTATTTTCACAAGAAACGCCCAACTTTCAATTCGATAGTAACATTATTAAAAATATCTTAATTATTCTCAATCTCTGAACAATATTACTTTCAGACACATGATTATTTGCTTTCCTGAAATGAATTTATGCCCCTGAGTTAAATAAATTACAGGATGTTTTTATACAATTACTTTTTTATATCAAGTTTTTTTCGGACTTTTGCTTAATTTTACCTGTAATCATTTTTTACAAACAAATATATGAGATCTACCAGCAAAATACTTATTTTATTTTCAGCAGCAGTCTTCGCAATTTCGTGTGGTTCTGGAAAATCAACAGTAAGCACCACAAAAAACAAAATCGAAGTTCAGGCGGTTAGTGTCGCATTTTATAATCTCGAGAATCTTTTCGATACGATTAATCAAAGTAATATTGACGAAGAATTTCTGCCCGAAGGCGCCATGAAGTGGACGGGCTATAAATATAAATCAATAATCGGAGTTTCCGAAATTGAAAACAGAGGTGTATTGGAAGACCTTGTCAAACAACCATCGATTGCCAATCGTACCTATCAGATCGTTCATTACGACAGCCCGGACCGAAGAGGTGTTGATGTGGGTTTACTCTACAACCCCCGTGATTTTATTGTAACCAGCAGTAAATCAATCCCCCTGCACACATCTGACACCACCTTTCGCACCCGCGACCAATTGTTAGTCAGCGGCTATTTAATGAATGAAAAAATTCATGTAATCGTCAATCACTGGCCTTCACGTACAGGTGGCGAAGTAGCGTCGGAACCGAAACGGTTAGCAGCAGCAGCACTGACCAGATCCATTGCAGACTCGC
>JAFNAU010000242.1 GCA_017860335.1 Bacteroidota bacterium | reverse complement strand
TGCTGGCTTATGCAGTTGGAAATGTAGGGAAACTATATAATCAAATCAAAACCTTTGAACTTTGGTTTCGACGGATAGTTTCGGTAGTCTTTATAGGTGTAGGAATTTATTATGTGGTGATATTCTTTTTCACATAAACCTGCCCCCTAACCCCCTAAAGGGGGAATTGTTATTATACTAATTTTTTATTTATATTGTTCGTAATATGACGAACTACAATTGAATTCAAAAATGGATAAAACTAAGAAAACTAAACTTATACTTTCTTTGTCAGCAGGTTTGCCTGCCTTGATTCTTCTCTATTATTTCTTACAACCATTAGTTAATTATTTCACATACAATTTATTGGGGAGTGATCAACGCCTATTTCCCGATCGAACGACTGCGTGTTTACCTGACTACCAGAAAACTATTCGGGTTGCAGTACGTATTTGCATCCCTTTTTGGCGCCATTACTCCATTTTGTTCCTGTTCGTCCATTCCGTTATTTATTGGTTTTGTTAAAGGTGGAATTCCGCTCGGGGTTACATTCGCGTTTCTGATTACTTCACCCTTAGTGAATGAAGTGGCAGTGGCTATGTTTTTAGGACTTTTCGGATGGAAAACTACGTTGATTTATGCCGGAAGCGGTATTGTAATGGGTATGGCTGGTGGATATATATTGGGTAAATTTAATTTGGACAGATATCTCAGTCCCTGGGTAAAGGAATTACAAGCCAGTTCAGAGAAAGAAACAGAAAACTGGGAGAAAGAGAAAACGCCTTTTATCGATCGTTTGCCTGTTATCCTCAGGGAGGGATGGGATATTGTAAGCAAAGTATTGATTTATGTAATTATTGGTATAGGTATTGGCGCTGCCATGCACGGTTATGTACCCGAGAATTTCTTTGCAAAATACCTTTCGGCCGAAAGATGGTATGCCATGCCTTTGGCTGTACTTGCCGGGATACCTATGTATGCCAATGCCGCAGGAATAATTCCGGTCATTCAGGTATTTGTGGCTAAAGGTGTGCCGCTGGGTACTGCACTCGCGTTTATGATGGCTGTGGTGGGACTATCACTACCCGAAGCTACGTTGCTTAAAAAGGTTATGACCTGGAAACTGATCGGGATATTCTTTGGAACAGTTTTATTGTTTATTGTTGTACTTGGGTATCTGTTCAACTGGATACTTTGAAAAATGCCGACATCTGATAATTGCTTTCATTATTTTTTAGTGAAAAACTGATATAAATACAGATGTTTCTGTAAAAATATTATTTACAAAGTTATCTGCTGTATTTAAATCTCTTATCTTTGTGCCTGAAATATGAAACTATTTGCCACAATATTATCCGTTTACATATTAGTGCTCACGGTATTGCCATGCCTTGACCCACCTCAGTATACAGGTATGGAAAGTGTGCAGATAACTCAACAGACAAACAATACTACTCATGAGCAGTGCGATGTTGACATGTGCTCGCCGTTCTGTTCATGCAGTTGCTGTTTTTATGCTATTTCGTTACAGGAAATATTATTTCCTGATTTTACCTGTAAATCGATTACTCAATTTCGGTATAAGGAATTTACCTCTCTCTTTTCTTCATCCTGTTTTACGTCTTTCTGGCAACCCCCCAAGTTAGGTTAATAAAATTGTTTTTTTAAGATTCAATGTTGTGTTCATACGGTTTGTAATCGTATGTCGCTTTGTGTTTTTATTTACCTAATTCATACTCATTATGATAGAACGTATCATTCATTTTTCAATAAAAAATAAATTTATTGTGCAGATTATTTCACTTTCGCCGTCACTGGCAGTCCAGGAAGTGGAAAGTTCCATTACTGCTCCTATTGAAGTGGCCGTTGCCAATATCCCCGACATTACTGAACTTCGCTCCATATCCCGCCTGGGATTATCAGTCATTACGGTGGTGTTCAAGGACGGAGTAGATGTGTACTGGGCACGGCAGCAACTTTCCGAACGGATAAAAGAAGCCGAAGATGTAATCCCACCGGGCCTGGCAAAGATAGAACTTGCACCTATATCTTCGGGACTGGGTGAAATATTCCAGTACCGTCTGGCGGTGGGTAAAGGCTATGAAAACAAGTATTCGCCCATGGATCTTCGAACATTGCAGGACTGGGTTGTCAGGCGTGAAATGCTTGGTACACCGGGAGTGGCTGAGATTAACAGTTATGGCGGATTTGTGAAGCAATATGAAATAGCAATTAATCCGGATATCCTCAAAAGCATGAACCTGACACTGTCTGATATTTTTGAAGCGCTGGAAAAGAATAACGAAAATACCGGTAGCGCTTATATTGACAAAAAGCCTACCGCCTATTTTATTCGTGGAATTGGTATGGTAAAAACGCTGGAAGATATTGAGAAAATTATTGTGAAATCAAATGCTTCGGGAATGCCGGTGCTGATACGCGATGTAGCAACCGTGCAATATGGCAGTGCCACGCGCTACGGAGCTCTGGTGATAGATACTACCGAGGCTGTCGGAGGTGTGGTGATGATGCTGAAAGGAGCAAATGCTCACGAGGTGATTAAAAATGTTGAAGACCGGATTGGATCTATACAGAAATCATTACCCGAAGGGGTGAAGATTGAACCTTTTCTCAATCGTTCCGACCTGGTAGGCCGTGCTATCGGCACTGTATCGCGCAACTTGCTGGAAGGCGCTCTGATTGTGATTTTCATTCTTGTGTTATTCCTGGGAAATATGAGAGCAGGGCTGATTGTCGCTTCGGTAATTCCGCTTTCCATGTTGTTTGCCGTTTCCATGATGCAGCTCTTTGGTGTGTCGGGCAACTTGATGAGCTTGGGAGCTATTGACTTCGGGCTGATTGTGGATGGGGCGGTAATCATTGTGGAGAGTGTGGTTCACCGCATCACCCAGAGTAAACATCATCATACAGGCGTGAAGCGGCTTTCTCAGCAACAAATGGACGAAACCGTCCTTGAATCGGCAAAACGCATGATGAGTTCCGCTACATTCGGACAAATCATTATTCTGATCGTATATGTACCCATAATGGCATTGGTAGGTATTGAAGGTAAAATGTTCCGTCCCATGGCGCAGGTTGTTACTTTTGCACTGATTGGTGCGGCTATTCTTTCACTGACTTATGTGCCAATGATTTCGAGTCTGGTTTTGAGTAAAAACACGGAACACAAACCCAATTTCTCCGACCGGATCATGGAAGGATTTCACCGGATATTTAATCCGGTTATCCGGCTTGCATTCAATCACAAAAAGATTGTATCAACTTCGGTTATTGCTGTATTCATTGCAAGTCTTTTTGTGTTCAATAGTCTGGGCGGTGAGTTTATCCCTCAGCTGGAAGAAGGTGATCTGGCTGCCGGAGTGATGACCTTACAGGGTGGTTCGCTCACCAACACGATTGAACAGGTGGAGAAAGCAAATAAAATCCTGCTCGCGAATTTTCCGGAGATAAAACATGCGGTGTGTAAAATTGGAGCCGGTGAAATCCCTACCGACCCGACACCGATGGAGACGGGTGACTATATCATCACTCTCAAACCAAAAAGTGAATGGACTTCGGCCGAAACCAGAGAAGAATTAATTTCAAAAATGGAAGAAGCCCTGATACCGCTGGCAGGAGTAAAATTTGAATTTCAGCAACCCATTCAAATGCGTTTCAATGAACTGATGTCGGGCTCAAAACAGGATATAGCCGTAAAAATATTTGGCGATAATCTCAATACCCTGGCCGAAAAAGCGGACGAAGTGCAAAAAGTAATTCAACGTATTGAGGGTGTCGAGGATATTAATGTGGAAAAGGTCACCGGGCTGGAACAAATTCAGATTGAATATAACCGCGACAGACTTGCTCAGTATGGTCTTTCCGTTCAGGATGTAAATAAAGTGCTTCGGGCTGCTTTTGCAGGCAGCGAGGCAGGCGTGGTATTCGACGAAGAGAAGCGTTTCGGAATGGTGGTGAGGTTGGATAAAGATTACCGCCAAAATATGGAAGATGTGAGAAGTCTTTCGGTGGCATTACCCAATGGCGGACAAATTCCGTTTGACCAACTGGCAAGTATTGAGATTAAATCGGGTCCGGCTCAGGTTTCACGCGAGAATACAAAACGCAGGATTACCATCGGTTTCAATGTTCGCAACAGGGATGTACAAACGGTGATTGATGAAGTAACCAGGCAGCTTGACAAACAAATCAGTCTTCCAACCGGATATTACGTATCCTATGGTGGTCAGTTTCAAAATCTTCAAGCGGCAAAAGCCCGGTTAGCTATTGCAGTTCCGGTGGCATTGCTGCTCATATTTGTGTTGTTGTTTTTCGCATTCCATTCAGTAAAACAATCGTTGCTAATCTTTACGGCTGTACCAATGTCGCTGATTGGCGGCATTATGGCTTTGTGGATACGGGGAATGAATTTCTCCATATCGGCCGGAGTGGGCTTTATCGCGTTGTTCGGTATCTCGGTGCTCAATGGCATTGTGCTCATCGCAGAGTTCAACAGGCTCGAAAAAGAAGGAGTTACAGATATTTACGAACGGGTAATTAAAGGACTGAACACCCGGTTACGTCCTGTAATCATGACTGCCGCCGTTGCTTCGCTGGGTTTCCTGCCAATGGCATTGTCGACTTCAGCGGGTGCCGAAGTTCAGAAACCACTTGCGACCGTTGTGATTGGCGGATTGATAACAGCCACTTTGCTAACGTTGGTTGTTTTGCCCATCTTTTACATTTTCTTTTCATCTTTTTCTTTCAGGTCACTTTTCAAACGAAAATCAGTGAAAACCTTATCAACAGCCATTCTCTTAATCGTTGGTTTTGCGGGTTTGAACACCGGTAATGCGCAGATGACCAGAACGATAAACCTTAAAGAGGCCATTCAGCTGGCATTGGACAGTAATCTGTCCGTGCGTTCTTCCGGATTTTCGGTTGAGATGCAAAAAGCACTGAAAGGAGCTTCGTGGGACATACCAAAAACCAGTGTAGAAGGAGAATATGGTCAGATCAATTCCTTTTTGCGCGACAATACGTTTACCGTTTCCCAATCCATTGCTTTTCCTACGGTGTATGTCAATCAACACAAACTGGCAAAAGCCAATGTGAAAAGCAGCGAATGGCAACAGAAATCCCAACAGCTTGATATTGCC
>JAFNAU010000065.1 GCA_017860335.1 Bacteroidota bacterium | reverse complement strand
TTATCTATAAAGATACTGATTTCCAATGACTTATACAAATAAAATCGAGGTTATTTTCTTGATAATCACACGTTTAACATAAAGATTAACGAACTATTGATTGTAAAATATGTTTTATAATAGTCAGCCATTAAGAACCATATAAACAAAAGAATATCAATAATTTTAGTTGAATGGATAATCAGTGGATGCCGGGCAGTTCTGCAAATTTAATGTCTGGTGATTTATCAGTTTTCGTACGTTGAAAGTTTGTGCGGAATGATGTGTTTTCATTAAAAAAACCGCCCATTTTCAGAAAGAATCCATCACCAGCTGCCCCACCCGCATAGTCAAATCTTCGGTTGGCTTGTGCAGTGGCATCGTAGGTAAACATTGCCTCTGTTACTTCGGTCCAGTTGCCGTCCTTGTCGGCCACCCATTGATTGTAGTAGTTGCATTTGCGGGTTTTAGCTCCGTAATCCGGTATGAAGTTTTCGACAAAGGAATGAAAGCCCCTTAGATAAGTCGAAGTTTTCGGTCGGTTGAATGATGCTATCAGCACCCACTTAGCCGATTGCGGGTCGTATAGCCAGGCTGTATAGGTAGTAGTGTTGTCTGTTTGAGGTTTACCTTGGAGCAAAAATTTGTAACGTACACCGGGTTTCCAGTCATAAATGAGGTAGCTTTGTCCGCCTGAACCTTCGTTGCCGAATTCTCCCACAAGAGTGTGTTCACCTTTGGCTATCAGTTTAATCTTTTCATCAGCAGGAATAGCTTTCGGATCATCGGTCTTAAAAGGGCTCCATACAGAAAAAAGTATGCGGCGTTCACTGGCAGAGTTTACCTGCATGCCAAAATACCCTTCATTGAAACCGTTGGCCATAAAATAGGATCCGATTACATCGTCACCTTCATTCACTTCCAGTTCGTTGTAGTACCATTCCACGTCTTTTACACCTTCCGGCCTTAGATAATTTAGATGTACAGAAGGCCCGCGCCGTCCAAAATAAAAATCCTGATCGACAAACCGGATGAAATTTTTATCGGCATCACCACCCAGAAGAATGTTAGTCACAACAGCGAAATTGCGGGCTGTTTTGCTTACCCCTTTCAAATCCACGTAATAGTACCCGGGAGCATTGATATCAAGTTTTCCTGCAGCTATCGGCATTGCGGATGTATTGCTGAGCGACAACTTTTTGCTGAGTTTTCCGGAAGACACTTCTATCACCGAAGTTCCCGAAATAACCGAAGCTTCGATGGCTACATTCAGCCGACATGCTTTTTGTACATAAAAATAGGTGCGGATTATATCCTTTTTATTTGACCAGCCTGACAGATGACGGTTGATCACCGCTGAAGTCCGGGGTGCATTATCGGTAAGCCAGCTGTTACCCTGCACCGGAACTGCTACACGATAATCTTTTGATACATTGGTGATGGCGGGTTTACTTGCCTGTGCTGACAGCATCAATTGAAATAAAAGAATGCTACTGAGAATGAATGTCTTTTTCATAGTTTAAGAATTTAAATGCAAAAATAAGAAAATAACAGGATTTAGGAAATGCAATTGGTTTTATTGGCAGATGATTTGCTTAAATATCTGTAAACCCATTTGACTCCCCTCCATTCCACTCATTACACAATGTCTGATCTGTTTTTTACAGAAATGACTAGGCTGTCAATTCATAATTTCAATATTTATCGTACTTTTGTACTTACAGATAATTGAAAAACTGACGATGAACGAAAAAGACACCATAAAAACAGAAATATATCAGGAAACCGCCGTGCTGGTAGGCCTGATCACTCCTGCGCAGAACGAGGATAAAGCCCGCGAATACCTCGACGAGCTCGCATTCCTGGCTGAAACAGCCGGCGCTGTGCCCGAAAAGATGTTTTTTCAGCGTCTGGATTATCCCAATCCCAAAACATTTGTGGGCCCGGGTAAATTGCAGGAAATTAAAACATACGTAGAAGAAAACAATATCGGGATAGTAATTTTTGATGATGAGTTGTCGCCCAAGCAAATCCGCAACATTGAAAATGAACTGGTGGACAAAGATCCGAATGCGACCGATCTGGTAAAAATTCTGGATCGGACCAACCTGATACTGGATATTTTCGCCCGCAGGGCGCAAACCGCCAATGCTAAAACACAGGTGGAACTGGCTCAATACCAGTATCTGCTCCCCCGGCTTACCGGTATGTGGACACACCTCGAACGTCAGCGTGGTGGAGGTATCGGACGCTACGGACCGGGTGAAACACAGCTCGAAACCGACCGGAGAATTATCCTTAACAAGATTTCACTGCTGAAGCAGGAACTGAAAACCATCGATAAGCAGATGGCAACCCAACGCAAAAATCGCGGAAAGATGGTACGTGTTTCACTGGTGGGATATACCAATGTGGGGAAATCCACCCTGATGAACCTGCTGAGTAAATCGGATGTATTTGCCGAGAACAAACTATTTGCCACACTTGACACTACGGTGCGCAAAGTAATTGTTGACAATCTGCCATTTCTGCTTTCCGACACGGTGGGATTCATCCGCAAGCTGCCCACCAACCTGATAGAATCGTTCAAATCGACCCTCGATGAAGTGCGTGAAGCCGACCTGCTGCTGCATGTGGTGGATATCTCCCACCCCAACTTCGAGGAACAACTGGAGGTGGTCAATCAGACACTGAAAGACATTGATAAAACTGAAAAACCGGTTATACTGGTTTTCAACAAAATCGACGCGTTTACCTACACACCCAAGGACGAGGACGACCTCAGCCCGGTAAGGAAGGAAAATATCAGTCTGGACGAACTGAAGAAAACCTGGATGTCGAAATTGCACGACAACTGCATCTTCATTTCCGCCAAAAACAAAACGAATGTCAATGAGTTGAAGGAAATGCTGTATAACAAAGTGAAATCTATTCACATTGAGCGTTATCCGTACAACGATTTTCTGTTCGAGAAATACGACAACGAAGAATTTGAAGAATAGCTTTTTATTCTTTTAAATAAGAAGAATTACAGCTCGACACATTCATACCTGCAATCCGGTGAAATGTGCCGGTGCGAATGAGTTTCCGGTATCAACAAGTTGCCACTTTCACTATCTTATATCTGACCCTGAAAAATCATCCGATTATATTAATTCATTCAGAATATAACTTAATTACATAATCCATTTATGGAAAATTACAGAAATCTTACCGAAAAGGAAATAGCCACGCTGGTGGTGTACGGATGTACAGCCGACGACTGGAAAAATATAACCGTTAGCTCCGGATTTTCACCTCAATATGTGTCAAACGTACATTTTTCGGGTACCATAAAACTGGGAAAATTCAATAAAGTGTTCGAAATGGACGGCGGTTTTCGCAAGCACAGCGGACTGTTTAACTGCTGCCTGCACAACTGCATCATCGGCGATGATGTATTTATCGAAAACATTCACAACTACATGGCCAACTACGACGTAGGTAACGGCACATACATCGAAAATACCAACCTTATTGTTGTTGACGGGCAATCCACTTTCGGCAACGGGGTGCGCGTCCCGGTGATGAACGAAACGGGCGGACGCGAAGTACCCATCTACGATTACCTGTCGGCTCCGCTGGCCTACATTCTCACCCTGTACCGCCATCGTCCCGCCATGATCGAAAATATGCAAAGGATGATTGACAATTACGCTGAAAGCATTCGTTCGAATCGGGGAAAGATTGGCGAAAACGTTGAAATTATTAATTGCGGTCGAATCAAGAATGTACGGATTGGTGACTTCAGCAGCATTAAGGGAGTTTCTAATCTGAAGAACGGCTCCATCAACAGCACAGCCAAAGCGCCTGTACAACTTGGTTCGGGAGTTAAGTGCACCGATTTCATTCTTTGCTCGGGAGTTACCATTACAGATTCAACCCTCGTGTCAACCTGCTTCATCGGTCAGGGTTGCATTATGGATAAACATTATTCGGCACTCGATTCGCTGTTCTTTTCCAACTGCCAGGGAATGCACGGTGAAGCTACGGCCATATTTGCCGGACCCTATACCGTATCGCACCATAAGTCAAGTCTGCTAATTGCGGGAATGTTCTCGTTCCTCAACGCGGGTAGCGGTTCCAACCAGAGCAACCACATGTACAAGCTCGGACCTATCCATCAGGGCATAGTGGAGCGCGGGTCAAAAACCACCAGCGACTCCTATCTGCTCTGGCCTGCCAAGATAGGCACTTTCACACTCGTAATGGGGCGTCATACCTCACACTCCGACACCACCGATCTGCCTTTCTCTTACCTTATTGAGAATGCCACACAGAGTTTTCTGGTACCGGGAGTAAACCTGCGGAGTGTCGGTACTATCCGCGATGCACAGAAATGGCCGAAACGCGACAACAGGAAAGATGAGGTAAAACTCGACCCCATCAATTTCAACCTGCTCAGTCCCTACACCATACAGAAAATGTATAAGGGTATAGAAGTGCTTGAAAACCTGAAAAAGATATCGGGCGAAACAACAGAGATTTTCACCTATCAGAACTGCAAAATAAAACATTCATCGCTCGAAAAAGGAATAAAGCTTTATCATACAGCCATCTATAAGTTTCTTGGTAATTCACTTATCAGCAGAATACAAAAAGAAAATCCCGCATCACTGAAAGAGTTGCAGCAATCGCTTCCATCCAACGACAAAAACGGACTGGGTGACTGGATTGACCTCTCCGGGCTGATTGCTCCTAAACAGATAGTTGAAATCTTACTGACCGATATTGAGAACAATACCCTAACCCTGAGCGATATCCGCAACCGGCTGGAAGAAATGCACAGAGAGTACTATAACTATGAATGGACATGGGCGCAGCAAAAGCTGGAAGATTACTGGGGAAAACCGATACAAACCGTCAGCAAAGATGAACTGACTGCATTTATTGATTTATGGAAGGAAGCGGTTGTCAACCTGGACAAACTTCTCTACGAAGATGCTAAAAAGGAATTTAACCTGAGTTCCAAAATCGGGTTTGGGGTGGATGGCGACGAAGAACAAAAACACAAGGACTTTGAAAATGTACGCGGTACCTTTGAAAAAAATCCATTTGTTCAGGAAGTTCTCCATCATATTGAACTGAAAACCGCACTCGGAAACACAGTCATCGAACAAATCAACAGGCTGTGATAGCCCCCCTACCCCCCTCAAGGGGGTTAAAGAGGAAAGCTACAAGTTGAACTGTTGAATCGTTGAATCGATGAACTTTTGAATTGTTGAATTGTTGAATTGTTGAATTGTTAGAATAACCAATAACTGAATAACAATAACTGTCTTTTCTTGCCCCACCTTGAGGGAGGGCAAGGTGGGCTCAAGAACCAATAACGAATGGAAAATTTTAATTTTTATAGTCCGACCTATTTCGAGTTCGGAAAAGATAAAGAAAACAATGCAGGTAAACTAGTTAAACGCTTTGGCGGCTCAAAAGTCCTGATACATTACGGAGGTGGTTCAGTGGTTCGCAGCGGATTGCTTGACCGCGTGAAAACATCGCTCAATAAAGAAAAAATTTCGTTTGTGGAACTGGGTGGAGTGATGCCCAACCCGCGCAGTGGACTGGTTTACGAAGGGATTGACCTCTGCAGAAAAGAAAACGTGGATTTCATCCTGGCTGTGGGTGGCGGCAGCTCTATCGATTCGGCCAAAGCCATTGCCATCGGTGTTCCCTACGAAGGCGATTTCTGGGATTTCTATCAGGGCAAAAGGATTGATAAGGCATTGCCGGTGGCGACTGTCCTTACCATTGCCGCAGCCGGAAGCGAAGCATCGCTATCGTCTGTGATAACTCATGAAAACGGCATGGTGAAACGTGGCACCGGAAGCGATAAAATCCGTCCTGTATTCTCCATCCTCAATCCTGCGCTGACGCAAACACTCCCGCCCTATCAGACTGCCTGCGGTGCAACCGATATGTTTGCCCATGTGCTCGAACGCTACTTTACCAACACCCGCAACGTGGAAATTACAGACCGGCTTTGTGAAGGCATCATGCTCACCATACTCAGCGAAACGCCCAAAGCCATTGCCAACCCCGATGACTATGATGCCCGCGCAAACATCATGTGGGCAGGAATGGTGGCTCACAATGACATCTGCGGTGTCGGCCGCGAACAGGACTGGGGTACTCACCAGCTGGAACACGAACTGTCGGCACTCTACGATGTGGCTCATGGTGCCGGACTGGCTGTTATGTTCCCGGCCTGGCTCAAATATAACCAGAAGCACGACGTGATGCGCTACGCGCAGTTCGCCACCCGTGTGATGGGATGCCAGATGAATTTCGAAAATCCTGAAATCACTGCACGAGAAGGAATCACCCGTTTCGAAACCTTCCTGAAATCCATCGGGATGCCCGTGCGTTTCAATGAACTCGGAGCCAAAAAAGATGACATCCCGAGCCTCATCAGCATGCTTAAACTCAATGGCCGGACTGTCGGGAGTTTCGTGAAGCTCAATGAAAAAGATATTGAAGCCATTTACAAACTTGCAGCTGATAATTAAGACACAACAAAACACAGTAAAAGGAAATTAAACGACATTTAATTTCCTTTTTTTTGTCAGATTTTCTTTCTTCCCTGACTTACAGACTGAGCAAGTGAAGATGTGTTTTTTCAAACTTATAACTTTTATTGATAGCTTATAAATAAAAATCGATAAACTTTTTCGCGGCATACATTGTTTGAAATGCAGAATATAAAATTACAAACAAAAAAATAAATAAATTCAGCAACAATGAAACAATTGAAAATCGCCGTAATCGTTGGCAGCTTGCGCAAAGAATCATTCAACAGGAAAATGGCTGTGGCACTTACAGAAAATGCACCCGAACAGCTCAGTTTTGAATTTCTGGAAATAGGAAATCTTGATTTATATTCCGAAGACCTCGACGCCACTCCGCCACAAGCCTGGGTGGAATTCCGCAATAAAGTGAAAAGTTTCGACGGAGTACTTTTCGTAACCCCCGAATACAACCGTTCATTCCCCGGAGTACTAAAAAACGCCATTGATGTAGCCTCCCGTCCGTGGGGACAAAGCGTGTGGGGAGGAAAACCCGCAGCCATCGTGAGCGTAACCATTGGTGGTCTGGGTGCCTTCGGAGCAAGCAATCACCTGCGTCAGGTGCTGGCATTCCTCGGTATGCCAACCATGACACAACCCGAAGCTTATATCGGTAACGCCACGAGCCTTTTTGACGATAACGGCAGACTCAACAATGATTCTACCCTCGACTTTGTAAAAAGCTATATGAAAGCTTTCGCACAGTGGGTTGAAACGTTTGTAAAGTAATAAGTTTACGGTTTACAAAAAAAAAAACTTTTGCTTCCTGTTTCGCGCAACCGAAACAGGAAGTTTTTTATAATTGCGAAACCGGGAAGTCAGGAGACTTTATTTTCTAAGATTTTCTGCCGGAAGACTGAAAGGCTTGCACGGAAAGTTGGGTGAACTAAATTTATGTTTATTCAGGGTCTCTGTTTGAACATTCAGGGAACTATTAGATCCAGTTGTGCGGCTGCGTGGGATAATCAATCTTTAACTTTATTGAAATACTATCTGTTGAAATCATTTATTCCGGTTATTGAGACTTAGTTCAATATTCAAGTCGTTTGCTGTCTGCTGAAGTCTGTCTTTGAGCATTTTGCTTTTCTGTTTCACATCGGCCGAACCGGTTATGGTATGGATGAACTGCTGACAATCCTGCAACCGATCTATCGGTAACAATGCACAGGCAAGACAATAAAAACTCTTGGATCGCCCATCGTCGAAGCGAGCCAGAAAATCCTTTAATAGTTCCATCCGGATACGCTGTCTGTCGATGAAAAATTTCAGTCCCCCCGTCTTAATATCATTCAGATTGGAGAACACTTTTTGGTGGGTAACAAAAGAATCGAAACCGTGACGTTCCTTATCAAACCGGGAACATGGAAATTCATCACAATCAGCGCATGTTTCAAGCCCTTTTTTATTCACGCAGCAGGTAACGAACCCGCATGTCGGATGTTTCTCCCTGAAGTTCAAACCGCAACATCCAGGACAAGCCGAAGACCCGATAGTATAGAATCGGGGACAAAGTCCGCAATCAATTCCACAACAGCCGATTTTATTTTCTTTCTTCATGTCTGGTAAAACTTTAAATGTGCGCTTTGAAATGAGCTAAGAGAGCGTTAGGGGGAGGTATTTTATTTTATAAGTTTTTTAAAAGGTTCTTTGTCTACAATTGCGACTTTTATTTTATCTCTCAAATACTGTTTAAAGTCGGTTTCGCTTTCAATCACTCTCACAAATTCTTCCAAGTCAAACATGACAATCAACGCATTTTTAGTCAAAGCTTCTTTAGCTGCGATTAATCCTGAACTCGTATATCCTGAAGCTGAAATATAAATTCCGTAGGCTTCAGTTCTATGATATATTCGACCTAAATGAGCAAAAATATCATCAGCACCAACAGTGTCTTTTTTCCATTTCATTTCTACTAAGAATATTTGATTGTCAACTTCAACAATTCCATCAATCTGTTCAATTATACCTTCTTTGTTGTCACCAACACGTCTAAAGTCCTCTCTGACTAAGATCTGAAATGCTTTAAAATATTCATTTAAGACTTTCTCTAATGATTTACCACGCTTTTGAAAGTTAGTCTCCGAGAAAAGAGCGAATAATTGATTCTTTATTTTCTCAACATTTTCTTTGTGTTTACGTATTTCTGCAATTTTATCTTGGTATTCTTTTCTTCGTAAATTAGATTCATTTTCTCGTTCTTGTTTCATTCGTGTAAATGAATCCTTTACATTAATCACCTTTTGAATCTCGGAAACTAATCCTTTCGCTTTGAATTGGTCTGCTTCCCAACAAGTCGAAAAGGCCTCAAATTCGGTTATACGTTTTAATATTTCACGTCTTTCACGTAGATATTTGTCTGAATCCTGATTTATTCTTTCTAACAATAGTTCGTTAATCTTTATGTTAAACGTATGATTATCAAGAAAATAGCCTCGATTTTATTTGTATAAGTCATTGGAAATCAGTATCTTTATAGA
>JAFNAU010000241.1 GCA_017860335.1 Bacteroidota bacterium | reverse complement strand
TAATTAACGTGTTTTCACATGTTTGAAAAAGAAACATCCGAAGCAATAGAGCTGCTGAAAAGAATGATTTCGCATCCTTCGTTCAGCCGTGAGGAGAAAGCATGCGCCGATTTGATTGAACATTATATCGAAGAAGAAGGGTATATCCCTTCCCGGATTGGCAATAATGTCTGGATTTTGGGAAGTAGTTACGACAGCTCGAAACCCACTCTGCTGCTCAATTCGCATATTGATACCGTGAAACCGGTTGACGGATGGAATTTTGATCCTTTTTTGCCAGTGGAAAACGAAGGAAAATTATACGGGCTGGGAAGCAACGATGCCGGCGCTTCAGTAGTATCCCTGCTGCAGGTCTTTTTCCTGTTATCGAAAGAAAAACAGACATACAACCTGATATTTGCCGCTTCGGCTGAGGAGGAAATTTCGGGCAGTAACGGCATGGAAAGTTTGCTGAAAGAACTTCCGAAATTTGATTTTGCCATCGTGGGTGAGCCTACCAATATGCAGTTGGCTGTGGCAGAAAAAGGACTGATGGTGCTGGATTGCATCGCGCGGGGCAAGGCTGGTCATGCAGCCCGCAACGAGGGAGAAAACGCGATCTACAAAGCGCTTGTTGACGTAGAATGGTTTAAAAATTACCGTTTCCCGAAGATTTCTGAATTTCTGGGAGAGGTGAAAATGAGCGTAACGCAGATAAACGCGGGAACGCAACATAACGTAATTCCGGACAAATGCAGCTTCGTGGTAGATATCCGCAGCAACGAACTTTACAAAAACGCCGATATTCTGGCTGTAATCAATTCAAACGTCAGTTGTGAGGTAACAGCACGATCTACCCGTCTGAGTTCGTCAGCGACACCTCAAAATCATCCTGTGGTTGTGAAAGCCAAAGAGATGGGAATAGATATCTTCGGTTCTCCCACACTTTCGGATCAGGCGCTGATGCCTTTCGCGAGTGTGAAAATAGGACCGGGACACTCATCCCGCTCACATACAGCGAATGAATATATTCTGGCTAATGAAATTCATGAAGGAATAAAAAAATACTTTGAACTGCTGAACGGTTTATCATTGTAGCACCGGAGATAATTCAAACAAAAAGAGAAGACCGAAAATCTTCTCTTTTTTGCTTCCTGTTTTTTACTCTACTTTTCCCCTGAAAGAGATGGACTGGCGGGAAGTATCATTGACATCCAGATCGGCATTGCCATTTTCCCAGATATTGAGCCTTAATACGACCTGGTTTCTCTGATCGTGGGTATGAATATTTACAATCCAGTTACCTGCCTTTTTCCCGCGATTAATACTGTAATCAAATTTGCGGCTAACGAATTTAATTCCACCAGCGTCTAAATCGACAGGCGCCTGATAGGCCACTCCAAAGTATGGCAAATAAACTTCTACGGTATCTTTCGATATTTTCAGGTCATATTCCGAAGTGAGGTATCGGGGTTGAAATTCACCTCTCGGAACTACAAAGTTGGCAATAAAACGATAATTCTGAGATTGTATCTTTTCGCGCAGTATTTTTTGCTGTTGCTCTTGTTCGGCTGTTGGTTTTGCACTGCCGCAAGAAATAAACCCTAAAATGAGAGTAACTGCAAACAACGTCAAAATTGATTTTTTCATAATTTTTTCTCCTTTCAGAATGATTAAATTATAAATACATAACAACAAAAACTATACCTTTTCAGACTTATCAAGCCATTTTATTGCCTCACTGATTACTTCTTTCAAATCTGTTGATTTATATTTCAGTTCCGCTTTTGCTTTTTCGCCGGAATAATACTCCCTTACTAAAAGCTGACGGATATTAATCGTACTCAGATCTGTTTTCAGACCGGTTTTCCTTAGCAAATCTCCTGCAAGTCCTGCAAGTTTCAGCAAGCAGTCAGGTACGCGGATAATAAGCTGCCTGTAATTACCAACTGTTTTTTGTAAAAGAAAAAAATCAGTGAAACTGAGACTTTCGCCGCAAATGAGGTATCTGTCGCCGTTGTTTCCGAGTTTGAGCGCATTACAGGCTGCATCGGCAACAGTTCTGGCAGGAACAAAATTTTTACCTCCGCGGGGTATGAAAAGAAGCGGTTTGCGGTAACCCATTTTAATTAACCGACCGGAACTCATTTTGGTGTCATATCCGCCAATGAGAAAGCAGGAATTGATGATGACAATATGTTTACCGGGCTGCCGGGCTGCTTCGAGAAAAAGTTTTTCGGCCGCAAGCTTGCTTTGCGCATAGAATGAAGCAGTAAAGGGAAACTGAATGGGAGAGCGCTCGTCGGCGGGATAGGCAACGATGCCGTAGCCAATGGTATTGGAGGAACTAATGAAAACAATGTTGTTGATATGCAGGTCGTCACAAACACGCAGGACAGTGGCTGAACCGAGGACATTTGTTTTTTCGTAGGCGGAATAATGCAGTAAGCTGGTAGCTATAACGGCAGCGGCATGAATGACGGCATCGCATCCGGCGGCTGCGTTTTTGAAGGTTTCATAATCCGTAAAATCGCCTGTGAAAACCTCCACACGTTGTAAATCAAAACAGATATTGGCTGTGGAGCGGACAATGACAGCGACCTGTTCGTTCCTGGCAAGCAGTTCCATCACGAGGTGATGTCCAAGCAAACCATTTGCACCTGTTACTAAAATTTTCATGGATTATGAAACGATTACCGATTGTATTCTTATAAGTTGTTGACAATCGCAGAGCAAAAATACGGATTATTTCCCTGAAAATAAGTAATTTTGCATAAAGAAAGGTGACAGACCTTTTTTTTATGGATATACAGTAAAACAGAACATGCAATTAAGAAACACAAAAATATGAAAGCAATTTTACTTACAGGAGGAAGTGCGGGTATAGGACTTGCAACTGCTCAACTTTTAATGAACAAAGGTTACCGGGTTTATTCAGGTTCGCGGCGGGGCGGGGGAGAAGCTCAAAAATCGTCCTCGGGAGGTGAAATTATTCCCCTGATAATGGATGTAAACAACGAAGCAAGCATAAAAGTTGCCCTGGATAAGATACTGACCGAAAACAAGGAGTTGTATGCGGTAATCAGCAACGCGGGTAACGGAATAGCAGGAGCTGTGGAAGAATGCAGTACCGAAGAAGTAAAATACCAGCTGGAAACCAATTTTTTTGGTTCGGTAAAGGTTATCCAAGCCTGTTTGCCGGTATTCAGGAAACAGGGTCATGGTAAAATCATTGCCACCACTGCAGATATTTGTCGAAGCACTTGCTATGGAAGTAAAACCCTATGGCATTCAGTGCTGCACAATTCTGCCAGGCGACACAAAAACAGAATTTACAAGTGCACGCAAATATACCACAGCATCAGAAAATGAAAAATCTACCTATTTTAAGCGAATGAAAACGGCGGTGGAAAAAATGGAACACGACGAACAAAACGGTATGAAACCCGAAGCGATAGCCGTAGCCATTGTTAGTCAGATTGGGCGCAGAAAAATGAAGTCGCGCGTAATCCCCGGATTGATGTATAAAGCTATATGCGCGGTAAGTGATTTATTGCCAAACACTTTACGTCTAAAACTAATTGATATGGTATATTCGTGACAAGTGTTTAACCGTTTGTTGAAAACTAACTGAAAACTCTTGAAAGAAATATTAAAACTAAAGTTGCATATTCAAAATCTTTCGGGTAATAGGAATGATTTATAAAAAACCAAATAAGTTAGCACAAATTTTAAAGAAAGATTTGAACCCGGAATCGAGGAGTTATGAGTCACAGTTTGAAAAAATAATTTCAACAACACAGTTTTCAACAGCA
>JAFNAU010000064.1 GCA_017860335.1 Bacteroidota bacterium | reverse complement strand
AACAATGGTGTTGTGCATTACGATCATTTGATTATTGGTACAGGTTGTACGACCAATTATTTTGGCAATGAGGAGATAAAGAAAAATTCCCTTGCGATGAAAACAATGCAGGAAGCCATTGAAATTCGCAACCGGATTTTACTCAATTTCGAAGCTTATCAAACCGCGCCCTTTGAAGCAAAGGAAGCCCTGATGAATACTATTATTGTAGGAGCCGGGGCTACGGGTGTAGAACTTGCCGGATCTTTTGCCGAATTGAAAAATGACATTTTACCAAAAGATTATCCCAATGTCGATTTCTCAAAACTAAGAATTATACTGCTCGAAGGAAGTCCCTATACTCTTGGAGTAATGAGTGATGTCTCAAAAAAAATGTCGAGAAAGTATCTGGAAGATCTGGGTGTAGAAGTTAAGACCGGTGTCGTTTTGGGTAGTTACGATGGTAAAACTGCTAAGTTAAACACCGGAGAAACCATTCGTTGCAGTACTCTAATCTGGTCGGCTGGTGTTACCGGCAATGTCATTCAGGGAGTTGGTTCTCCGGATAATTTAGTAAGAAACCGATATGTTGTTGACAGAAATAACCTGGTGAAAGGCACAAAGAATGTATATGCAGTGGGCGATATTGCCTATATGGAAACTCCCGGTTATCCGAAAGGTCATCCTCAGGTTGCTAATGTAGCCATTACTCAAGCAAAAAATTTAGCTGATAATATCAAAAGATCTCTTAAAGAGAAAAAAACAACTGAATATGAATATAGAAATAAAGGCTCAATGGCTACTATCGGAAAGAATAAAGCGGTTGTAGATCTTAAGTTCTGGAAATTTCAGGGTTTATTTGCTTGGTTTGTGTGGATGTTTTTGCACCTGATGTTGATTTTGAGCGTTAGAAACAAGCTGATTATCTTTATAAACTGGGCATGGAGCTACGTAACAAAAGACACATCCCTGCGACTGATAATAAATCCTGATGAAAAAGATGTTCATTAAAAAAATAGATTAAACAGAAAGAGCGTAATGCCGATCGGATTACGCTCTTTTTTATGAGATAAATTATACTCAGATTATTTTTTCCAATAAACCTGTAGTTTTATCAATACTTTCCTGACTGAGTTCATAGTTGGTTAAATCGCCAGCAATAAACTGATCGTAAGCAGCCATATCAACAAATCCATGTCCGGACAGATTAAATAAAATTGTTTTTTTCACGCCTTCTTCCTTTGCCTGTTTTGCTTCGCGGATTGCCGATGCTATGGCATGTGCCGACTCCGGCGCAGGCATAATACCTTCTGTCTGGGCAAATAAGATACCCGCTTCAAATGATTCGATCTGTGGTATATCTACAGCTTCCATATACTTATCGAGCATCAGTTGGCTGACAATGGTTCCGGCTCCGTGGTAACGCAATCCTCCGGCATGAATATGAGCCGGTGCAAAATTGTGTCCCAGTGTAAACATCGGAAGGAGAGGAGTGTAGCCTGCTTCGTCGCCAAAATCGTACTGGAATACTCCACGTGTCAGTTTTGGACAAGATGCAGGTTCAGCAGCAATATAACGTGTTTTTCGTCCTTCATTTATTGTGTGACGCATGAATGGAAAGGAAATACCGGAGAAGTTAGAACCTCCTCCAAAACATCCGATAATGACATCAGGATATTCTCCGGCCATCTCCATTTGTTTTTCAGCTTCAAGTCCGATGACGGTCTGATGAAGTGATACATGGTTAAGAACACTACCCAGTGTATAGCGGCAGTTTGACGTTTGAAGAGCCAGTTCTATTGCTTCAGAAATGGCAGTTCCCAAACTCCCCTGATAATTCGGATGTTCAGTAATTATTTTCCGGCCAGCTTTGGTCGACATGCTGGGCGATGCAATGACTTGTGCACCCCATGCCTGCATGAGTGAACGGCGATACGGTTTTTGCTCGTAGCTGATTTTTACCATGTACACAGCCAGTTCCAGACCAAATATTTTTGCTGCAAATGAAAGGGCGGTTCCCCATTGTCCGGCTCCTGTTTCGGTGGTGATATTTGTAATGCCTTGTTTTTTACAATAATAGGCTTGCGCCAGTGCAGAGTTCAGCTTGTGTGAACCTACAGGACTCACACTTTCATTTTTAAAGTAAATATGAGCAGGTGTATCCAACGCTTTCTCCAGATTATATGCTCTTACAAGCGGAGTAGGGCGATAGATCATATATTTATCACGTACTTCTTCAGGTATATCAATCCACTGATCACTCATGTTTAATTCCTGGCGGGACAATTCTTCAGCAAAAATCGGATACAGATCTTCAGGTTTTAAAGGTTGTTTTGTACCGGGATTGAGAATTGGTTTTGGTTTATTTGGCATATCTGCCAATATATTATACCATTGGGTAGGAATTTCTGCCTCAGGCAGAAGAAATTTCTTTGTTTTACTCATTTATTCTGTTGTTTTTATCGACTTTAACTGAATTGCAAAATTATAATTTAAATTGTAATATAAAAAAGATTATTGCGATTAATTTGATTTTATTTTGCATGTTTCACCGAATTTTTGTCAATTTATAGCGGTTACTTTATAGCCTTCTTTTTTTAACAAATTTATCAGACCATTAGTACCGGGCAGGTGTAAAACTCCAACAGCTATAAAACAACTACTTTTACTGAGTAATTCGGGCAATTGCCTGATCCAGTCAATATTTCGTTCGTCAACAAGGGCATAATTTTCTTCTTCACTCACATTCCATTGTTTATTAGATTGGGAAGCCAGCTTTTCTAATTCATAGATTTTCGCTTTCCGGTACATCTGGTTCATTTCATTAATTTCGCCAATAAGTTTATCCTTGTTTCTGATAGTTTCAATAAGCAATTGAGCTTCTTTTTGGTAGTTTTTCGGAAAAAGCAAGCTGAGTTGCTTTTCTACTGTCTCAAGTCCGACAACCGGAATACCTTTCTGTGCTGCTACAAGCTGAAAATAGGAATCAGACTTCGTATTCTCATCAAAATGCTCAACTGTTTTATAAAGTTCTAATTCATAAAGCTTTGTAATAAGCGAAGGATGCATCTTGTTAAGACTATAAAGGCTCATTCGGAGTATTTTTGTAATCTCTTCATTTGCAAATTCATAATCAGTCTTGCTAAGCAATGTTTGAATGGTAACCGAATCGGGTAGTAACGCCGCCCGCTGTATGGCAGGCGCTGTATCAAGATTGTTAAGTACCACTTCGGAAACAACAGTTTGAGTAGAATTAAACGCTTTGTATAATCCGGGAACACTATCCAAAAACTGAATAGGTATAAGGTGATGTGTACCAAATAGATATGAAGGTTTTTCAAGGCCATGACCGCTTATTTTCCACAACAGCTGTGCCTGCGAGGCATTCAAACTGAATATAAGTATCAGTAAAAAGAGATTTAATTTCTTCATTATTTTTTTCAGCAAAAATAACTGAAATTTCAACAACATCAATTTTAGTGTCTATAATTTGATGTTTTTTAGTGGTTGGCAAATAAATTATAGTATTATAAAATATATTTATATCTTTGTGTAAATATAAACCACGATATAATGACCCTACAACAACTTGAATACATTATTGCATTGAATAAAACGCGCCATTTTGTACAGGCAGCTGAATCAGCAGGTGTTACACAACCCACTTTGAGCATGATGATACAAAAACTTGAGGATGAGCTTGATGTGAAGATATTTGACCGTTCAAGACATCCGATCGAAGTTACTCCAATTGGCAAAAAAGTAATTGACCTGGCTCAAAGTACGGTCTGTCAGATTGGTCGGATCAAAGAAGTGGTTTCTAATGAAAAAGGTAACTTAACCGGAAATTTTAATATTGCTGTCATTCCAACGGTTGCACCTTATTTGCTACCGCAGTTTTTTGTGCACTTCAATAAGAAATATCCCGATTTGTCATTCAAGGTATCCGAAATGCATACATCAGTTCTTGAAAAAAAACTTGTGTTAGGAGAAATTGATATGGCGATCGCATCCACGCCCTTAAATAATCCTCTAATACTCGAAATACCACTATATTATGAAAAATTCGTTGCCTATATTTCGCCCGATGATGAATTATATAGTTGCAGTGAACTGAATTCCAATGATTTACGAATTGAAAACTTATGGATTTTAGAAGAAGGACATTGTTTCAGAAGTCAGGTTTTTAATTTTTGTAAACTTTCACCTGCTAGCAATATTTACGAAGCCGGAAGTATTGACACGCTGATTAAAATCGTTGACGAAAATGGTGGCTATACTGTTATTCCGGAGCTTCATACCAATTCGCTTAGCGAAAATCAGAAAAAAAACCTGCGAATGCTGGTAAATCCGAAACCTGTGAGAGAAATTTCATTGATAATTCACCAGGATTTTATTCGGGAAGGACAGTTAAATGCTGTAGCAGAGACAATTAAACAAATTATTCCTCTGCACATGCTCGATCAGAGATTAAAGAAATTTGCAATAAAAATCTGAAAAGTGGAGTAGGGGGACTACCCTATTTTTGATAAAATATATTTGTATATATTTCATTATCAATAATATAATATTTTTATATATTGTTGTCCGACAAAATCTTTGTAGTAAGATGTGAAAAGTAAGATTTCTTGCCACAGAGTGGCAAGAAATTAAACTTTATCGGATTAATCTCAATGAATGAAAATTTTACTATTGATAAATCAAAATAAATTAATGGATTCGAATAGCTGATTTATTCACAAAAATTTTCTAATGATTGAATTTTCTTACAAATTCAGACATCCTGAGATTTTGATAAACTAACCATAATGTTTATCGAGTGAAAAATATTGAATTCTCAGCGAAAGTTATTTTCATGGAAAATTGACATAATTTATAACAAACCTGGCAGAATAAAAATTGATATTGTTTTCCTATAATTTATATTATGTAAAATAGAATTTATTGTAATTATGTACCTCCGATTTTTCAGAAATTATTAATTCAAGTTTGAAAAATTTTGGAGTTATGCTTCTTTTCAAAATTTATAACATAAAAAATCGCAGAGAAAATTCTTCTCTGCGATTTTTTTTCGAAAATATATTTTACTTATTCTTTTATATCAATAATGAGATTCAATTCATCGAGCTGGCTTTGATCAATTTTCGACGGTGCATCAATCATCACGTCGCGACCGGAATTATTTTTCGGGAATGCAATACAATCACGGATACTATCCAGACCAGCAAATAATGATACAAAACGGTCAAGTCCGAATGCCAGACCACCATGCGGGGGGGCTCCGTACTGAAAGGCTCCCATCAGAAATCCGAACTGAGCCTGCGCTTTTTCGGGTGTAAATCCCAGTAATTCAAACATTTTGCGTTGCAACTGACTGTCGTGTATACGAATGGATCCTCCACCCAATTCTACTCCGTTGATGACCATATCATAAGCATTTGCGCGTACGTTACCTGTATCGCTGTCGAGCAAGTGAATATCTTCAGGTTTGGGTGATGTGAAAGGATGATGCATCGCAAAAAAGCGCTGAACTTCCTCGTCCCACTCAAATAACGGGAAATCGATAACCCAGAGGGGTGCAAAAACCTGTTTGTCTCTCAAACCAAGCCTCTCTCCCATTTCCAGTCGCAATTCACACAATGCTTTCTGCGTTTTACGTTTTGGCCCTGAAAGAATCAAAATTAAATCACCGACCTTAGCCTCGAATTTGGCGGCAATATTTTTCAGGTCTTCTTCGTTAAAATACTTATCTACAGATGATTTGACCGTTCCGTCTTCATTCATGCGGATATAAATCAGTCCCTTCGCTCCTATCTGCGGACGTTTTACAAAATCAGTCAGTTCATCCAGTTGCTTGCGGGTGTACGATGCGCAACCGCTTGCACAGATGCCGCCAACATACTCTGCTTCATCAAAAACGCTGAAATTATGACCAATAACTGCTTCTTTAAGCTCAACAAACTTCATTCCGAAACGTAAATCCGGTTTGTCCGAACCATAATACTTCATCGCATCGTGCCAGGTCATTCTCGGGAAAGGTTCGTTCATTTCAATTCCCTTTATCGTTTTGAAAAGATGTTTAGCCAGTCCTTCGAAGGTATTCAGCACATCTTCCTGCTGTACAAATGACATTTCACAGTCGATCTGAGTAAATTCCGGCTGACGATCGGCACGTAAATCTTCATCGCGGAAGCACTTTACAATCTGAAAATACCGGTCGAAGCCCGATACCATCAACAACTGTTTGAACAATTGCGGTGATTGTGGTAAAGCATAAAATTCACCAGGATTCATGCGCGAAGGTACAACAAAGTCGCGTGCCCCTTCGGGTGTAGAACCAATCAGAACAGGCGTTTCCACTTCAAGAAAGTTCAGTTTGTCGAGGTAACTTCTGGTTTCGATGGTCATTTTATGTCTTAACTCCAGATTTGCCCTTACACTATTCCGGCGTAGATCCAGATATCTGTATTTCATCCGGATATCATCGCCCCCATCTGTATTATCTTCGATGGTAAATGGTGGTGTATTTGCCTCATTCAAAATGTTGAGAGTATCCACAAGTATTTCCACTTCACCTGTTGCGATGTGAATATTTTTGTTACTTCGTTCTGCCACTTCACCACTGATTTGAATGACATATTCGCGCCCCAGTTTATTAGCCTGGTCGCACAATTCAGCATTAACATCCTGATTAAAAACTAATTGCGTAATTCCATAACGGTCACGCAAATCAATGAAAGTCATACCGCCCATTTTGCGGCTGCGCTGAACCCATCCGGCAAGGGTTACTTTTTTACCTGCATCGGCAAGCCTGAGTTCTCCACATGTTTTTGTCCTAAACATAAAATTAATAGCTATATTATTTTAATCCTTTTTTATATTCTGCAATTTTCAGTAAATCAATCTGTTGATCTACATTTTGTATACTCAAAGTCAGAGGTAAAAACTTTCCGATGGGCTTATTATTCCTGAATTCAGTTCTGATAGTTTCGTTGATATCAAGCGAGTCAATTCCCATACAGTTTTTTTCTGTAAAATAAAAAGTTGTTTTGAAAAAACCTTCCCAAACCGATAACCAGAAAATAGTTTTGTTTTTATACTGAACCTTACAGAGCCAGGCTTTTCCGTCATTGTAATACCTCCATAACATTTCAGCATCTAGCTCAGCAATAGTTGTAACCAGCTGTTTGTAAGCATGAAAACTATCTCCCAATACTTTTTCAAGCACTTCTTCTGTTGGGTACAATTCCTTATCCCTCAATAACGGTGTATCCATGGTTCAAGTGTTTTTTTGATTAAATTGTACATACAAAAGTACAAAAAAAACTGGGAAATTGATTATTCAGTACTTGTTTAAACAATATCAGGCACAAAAAACTAAATTCTTGTGCCTGAATATTTTCAAAAAAACTTTTTTCTCAATAATATTATCCTACAGTAACATCTGAATTTACTTTTTTAATCAATCCTTTGAGTACATCGCCCGGACCGAGTTCTACAAATTCAACAGCACCATCTGTGATCATATTCTTTACTGTCTGTGTCCATCTTACCGGAGCAGTAAGCTGGGCTATCAGGTTTTGTTTGATGGCTACCGGATCGGTTTGCGGATATGCGTTAACATTCTGATAAACAGGACATATAGGTTCGCTGACAATGGCTGCATCGATAGCGGCTTTGAGTTCTTCACTGGCAGGTTGCATCAGCGGTGAGTGAAATGCTCCGCCTACTGGTAACTTCAATGCACGTTTAGCGCCTTTTTCCTTTAATTTCTCACAAGCCTGATCCACGCCTTCTATCGAACCTGAAATTACGATTTGTCCCGGACAATTATAGTTGGCAGGAACAACAATATTTTCCTTAATACTATCGCATACTTCCTCAACGGTTTCATCATCGAGACCCAGTACAGCAGCCATAGTTGATGGTTCAGCTTCGCATGCTTTCTGCATTGCCATTGCACGTGCATAAACCAGTTTCAGTCCATCTTCGAATGTGAGTGCTTTGGCTGCAACGAGGGCAGAAAATTCGCCCAGAGAGTGTCCGGCTACCATATCGGGATTAAATTCATCGGCCAATGCGATGGCTGAGATTACCGAGTGAAGAAAAACTGCTGGTTGAGTTACTTTGGTCTGACGGAGATCTTCAGCAGTGCCTTCAAACATCAAATCGGTAATCCGAAATCCAAGTATTTCATTTGCTTTTTCAAAATATTCTTTTGCTAGAGGCGATTTTTCATACAGGTCTTTACCCATTCCTGTAAACTGTGCGCCCTGTCCGGGAAATACAAATGCTTTCATAATTTTTATTGTAGTTTGTATGTTTCGTTATTTAATTTTATTTGTTTTTTTCGGGTTGCAAAGTTAGACATTTTTATTTATCTGAACAATATTGCGATCATGTACCCTGACAGTAACAAAATCTGATTTTATTATTTCTAAAAAAACAAGTACTTTTGATTTTCGAAACTATCATTCACTCTGTAATCAATATTTAAGATAATATGGATGAAATACTAAAATACTTTCCAAATCTGACCGAAACGCAGAAAAATCAATATAAGGCATTATTTGATTTATATCTTGACTGGAACTCAAAAATCAATGTCATATCGCGTAAAGATATTGATAACCTGTACGAGCGTCATATTTTGCATTCGCTGGGTATAGCCGGAGTGATAAGTTTCAAGCCGAATTCTTCAGTTCTTGATGTTGGAACCGGAGGAGGTTTTCCTGGTATTCCACTGGCAATAATGTTTCCGCAAGTGCAGTTCACACTCATCGACAGCATAGGCAAAAAAATTAAAGTTGGAAGCGAAGTTTCTAAGTCTATCGGATTGAATAACATCACATTAAAGCATGAACGAGTACAAGAGGAAAAAAACAAATTCGACTTTGTGGTAAGCCGGGCCGTGATGCCGCTTGATGATTTGGTTAAACTGGTCAGAAAAAACATAAGCCCTAAGCAACAAAATGCACTCCCTAATGGTTTGATATGCCTGAAAGGAGGGGAACTGCAACACGAAATACTCCCCTACAAAAACTTTGCTGAAACCTACGAACTGAGCGATCAATTTGAAGGTGAATTTTTCAAAACAAAAAAAGTGGTTTATGTGCCGCTGTAAAATCCTTACTTATA
>JAFNAU010000063.1 GCA_017860335.1 Bacteroidota bacterium | reverse complement strand
ACTAAATACGGCAATCAGCAAAGTCGGAACAAAAGAATCAATCCTTCCATTGAAACAGGTAGCTCAAAAAACCAATTACTCAAATGAGGAAAGTAATTCCACGGCAGCTTATGTGGATTTGTTGAACAAACTTGTAAATACAAATCCTATCGAAGTTAAAAAGGAAGCAGAGGAATTAATGCAGGTTGCTACGAAAGCTGATAAACAAAATTTGCGTATATCAGCATTGGAACTGTTGATGTCTATTACAGACGTAAATAAATACGAATTACTTTCAGCAGCGCTCAAGGATAAAAACATCGCGTATATGTCAAACGCTTTAAGCCTCTATTCAAAATACGCTGATAAAAAAGGAACTGATTTGGTAATAAAGAAGTTGAAAAGTACAAAATCTGAAGATGCAAAAGCAACGATGATCTATTGGCTGGGCAACGAAAAGGTAAGCGCTGCTGTTCCGGCTATTATTAAGTATCTGAACACTGAAAATCCTTCTTTGCAGAAATCGGCTATCCGTTCACTCGCGAATATCGGAGGAGAAGCATCACTCAATGCATTAATCGGACTGCTGAAAAGCAACAATACGGTTACGCTGTCGATTATTGAAGAAGTACTGGCAAGTTATAATGCACCTATCACCGCTGAGCTTGTTTCTGCTTATGGCCAAAGTTCTGATGAAGGTAAAGTTGTTGCCCTGAACTTAATGGGACTGCGAAAAATGACAGATCAGTACAAATTAGTTTATGGTGAAATGACTACTGCCAATGAAAAGGTACAGAAAAAAGCTGCCCAAACATTGAAAAATGTGTCAACCAGGGATAATTTGCCCGAACTGTTTGATCAGATAGAAAAAGGGGAAAGCAAATATCAGTCAGACCTGCAGACAGCGGTTAACTCAGTACTGTCAACGCTTCCTGAAAAAGAACAGCTGGCTGTTATCTCAGAACGCATGAATAAATATCAAAAGCCGTATGTGTATTACGGATCATTGGCTAATACAGGAACAAAAGCAGCCCTCGATATAATCATGAAGGGTTATAACCAATCGGGAAAAAGCTCAGAAGCCGCTTTCAATGCTTTACTGTCACTGAAATCTTTTGACACTTTATATCATTTGCTTGATATTGCCAGAAGAAGTAAGAATGACACTGAAATCACCAAAGCTGTCGATGCGATGATACCTTTGATTGCCAATAGTGATAAAATAGGCATTGTGAAAGCAAATTATCTGCAGGAAGTGATGACGTTTGCCAAAAACGACAAGCAGAAAAAAACCATTCTCAATCAGCTGGGAACAACCGATAGCTACCAGGCATTGCTGTTTATCGAACAATTTCTTGAAAACAAAGAACTGGCCGAACCAGCAGCTCAGGCAGGTATTAAAATTGCACTGAATAATCCCGGATTTGCAGGTGCAATCACCAATCGTATTCTGGAGAAAATAAGCAAAGCGCTGACAAATCCCGATGCCGCCTATCAACGTCAGGCTATTGACAAATATCTGTCCGAAAACAGCAACGCGATTGGATTTACGCCCCTATTCAACGGTAAGGATCTGACTGGCTGGAAAGGATTGGTTGGCAATCCACTGACACGTGCAAAAATGAACAAAGATGAACTGACTAAAGCTCAAATAAAGGCGGATGAAGAAGCAGCTCAAAGTTGGTTGGTGGATAACGGACAACTGGTTTTTACAGGCAAAGGAAATAACCTGTGTACTGAAAAGCAATATGGTGATTTCGAAATGCTTGTAGACTGGAAGTTGATGCCGGGCGCTGAACCGGATGCCGGTATTTACCTGCGTGGTACTCCTCAGGTACAAATCTGGGATACTGCCCGTGTGAATGTTGGCGCGCAGGTAGGATCTGGTGGATTATACAACAATAAAATAAACACTTCCATCCCGTTGAAAGTTGCCGACCAGAAAGTTGGTGAATGGAATACTTTCCATATCAAGATGGTGGGTGACCGTGTAACAGTTTACCTGAATGGAGAACTTGTAACAAACAACGTTATCCTTGAAAATTACTGGGATAGAAATCTCCCTATTTTCATGAATGAACAGATAGAACTCCAGGCACATGGAAGTCAGGTGAAATACAGAAACATTTATATCAAGGAGATACCCCGTCCGGAACCATTCAAACTTTCGAAACAGGAAGAAAAAGAAGGATTTGAGATATTGTTTGATGGAACCAACATGCATAAATGGACAGGCAATACCGCCGATTATGTTACTGAGGATGGTAATATTGTTATTTATCCAAGCAGTAGTTTTGGAGGCAACTTGTACACTAAAGACGAATTCAGCGATTTTATTTTCCGCTTCCAGTTCCAGCTCACTCCGGGTGCCAACAACGGTTTGGGTATTCGCACTCCGATGGAAGGTGATGCAGCCTATGTAGGTATGGAACTTCAGATACTGGACAACGATGCTCCAATATACGCTAATCTTAAACCGTATCAGTACCACGGCTCTGTATATGGAATAATTCCTTCTAAACGTGGCTATCTTAAACCCAACGGAGAATGGAATTATCAGGAAGTGATTGCTAAAGGTGATTATATTAAAATAACACTCAACGGAACTGTTATACTTGAAGGTAATATCCGGGAGGCAACAAAAGAAAACGGCCCCGCCGATCATAAGGAACACCCGGGATTGTTTAATGAAAAAGGACATATCGGCTTCCTGGGACATGGCTCTGTTGTAAAATTCAAAGAAATCCGTATAAAAAGGTTAAAGTAAGAATGATTGAGAAAAGATCTTTTAGTAAAATCCAGTTATTTTGTTTAATAGCATTGCGGGTGGTAATTGGTTGGTATTTCCTTTATGAGGGTTTATCAAAGTTTTTCACTCCCGGTTGGACATCGTATGGGTATCTGATGGATTCGCAGGGTTTGTTCGCCGGTTTATTCAAATCAATGGGACAAAACCAGGCTTTGATGCCGTTTATTGATGCGGTGAATATTTACGGATTAATATTAATTGGATTATTTTTAATTTTAGGATTATTCGAAAAGCTCGGTTATATCGGAGCCATTGCTTTATTGACTTTGTATTATTTATCACATCCTGCTTCTCTGAATGCTACCTATTTACTTCCCCCGGAAGGCTCCTATTTATGGATTAATAAAAATATAGTGATGCTGTGTTCGGTTTTCGTGCTGATGGCTTTTCCAACAGCCAAACGAATAGGATTTGACCGAATTATTTTCAAAAACAAAAAAGCTTAATTTTTATGTCAACTACAGAGAATCAGGATAACGAAAAAAAAACAACCAGTGAAAGTTCAGGGCAAAACATATCCAAAGGACGACGTGATGCATTGAAAACATTGGCTACCTTACCAGTACTGGGTGCAATGGCTTACGGTGTGTATAAAAAAACCCAAAAAGAACATACCAACCGTCAGGTTGCCGATATGTTTCATTTTCAGGAAAATCCTGCACCTGCTCCTGTATCAGATGGCAAGATAATTAGAATAGGCATTATTGGGGTTGGGAGCAGAGGAATTAGTTTGATGCAGGCAATTGGTTTTGCCACTCCCGAAAAAGTCGAAGAATTAAAAAAGGAACTCAGGAAAAACTCTAAGGATACACGCTATAAGGACTTCATGGAACAGGAAGATCTGCAGATAAAGATCACTGCGGTATGTGATATTTTCGATGTACATGCTCAAAATGCTATTTTAGCAGGGGCTAATATCCATCGCGAAGCACTGAATGGCAGGTTTGGAGAAATGCCGAAACGCTATAACACTTATAAAGAATTACTTGCTGCTCCCGATGTGGATGCTGTAATTATTGCCACACCCGACCACTGGCACGGAACCATGACAATGGATGCCATAAAAGCCGGTAAACACGTGTATGTGGAAAAACCGATGACGTGGACTGTGCCTGAAACGTATGCCCTGAGAGAAGTGCTGAGAAACAGCAAACTTGCTTTTCAGCTCGGACATCAGAATCGTCAGATTGAAACCTATAAACGCGGAAAAGAGATCGTTGAAAAAGGATTACTCGGATCTGTTACGTTGATAGAAACCAGCACCAACCGAAATGACCCGAATGGTGCGTGGGTCTATCCCATTCATCCTGATGCGAATCCACGAACCATCGATTGGAAACAGTTTGAAGGCGATCCGGATCGGGTGAAAGAATACATGGACTATATGACTTCGAATGGACTGGCAAAATACATAGGACCGGATTCAAGGGATAAGTTCAGTCTGGAACGGTTTTTCCGTTGGCGTTGCTGGTGGGATTACAGCACCGGATTGAGTGGCGACTTGCTAACACATGAGTTTGACGCCATCAATCAGATCATGAATTTAGGAATTCCGGATGCAGCAACTTCCTCCGGAGGCGTTTATTTCTTTAAGGATGGAAGAACCGTACCTGATGTTTTGCAAACCACATTTGAATATAAAAAGAGAAAATTGGCATTGCTTTATTCAGCTACCCTGGCCAATCAGTTTAACCGTCCACGCAAGTTTATGGGACACGATGCCACGATGGAAATAGGAAACTCAATTACTGTTACAGTTGATCCTCAATCAGTACAGTATAAGGATCAAATTGAAAAAGGATTGATAAAACCTGGAAAACCGTTTTACAACTATACTCCCGGTCAGAAAGATGTTGATGCTGTTTCATCTGCCACACAACTCTATTTTGCTGAAAGAGGATTGCTTTACTCCTACGTAAACGGGAAACGCTATAATACCACTTTTTTACACCTGAAAGAATGGATAGATTGTATCCGTACGGGTAAAAAAACTTCCTGTGGAATTGAAGAAGGATTCCATGAAGCTATCACCTCCCATATGGGAACCCGTGCCTATCTGGAAGGCAGAACCATGTACTGGGATGCCGATAAAGAAGAAATTACAAGAGGATAATTCTGTTTATTGGCGTTTGATGATTGTGTCTTAAGGAAAAAAATAATTAATCGGAAAAGTTAGATCTACTTGCAGATTACACATTCATTTTTTTGACAGAATATTGACTGCTTTCATTTTTCATTTTTCAAAAACACTGATTCACATAAAAACAGCAAATGAAAGTAAGAAAAGTTACTCTTAAAAATTTGCTTATGCCTATTTGATTGCAATTATCATGTGGCACAAAATTAAATTCAGACAAGAATGAAAGTCAGTGAAGTCCAGAAATTATTATGGCGCTAAAGTTTTCAGCCTGTTCGAGATCCATCCTTACCCCGAAACGGGGAATGTAGTTTTTATCCCTTTCCTTATCAATAAACTTGTGATTTTTTCGAGCTTGCCACATGCAAAAAGACTGTAATTTTGTCCATATAATTAATAAGGAAAGCTATATTTTTTAAGATTTCCATAACGTAATTTTACATTGTGTTAAGAATGATATTCAATTAACATTTTATTCAAATATCTAATGTAAAAATCACAAATCAAAAACGCCATGAATAAAAAAAGCACTACATAATCTATAGGTCACTGAAAAAGTCCCTTTAGAAATTCAAAGAGAAAAAAGACTCACAAAATTGGCAATTTGATGGTCTGAGAGTGGCTTATTTGTAACAAAGAGTGAATGTTTCTTCAAATTCGGCAAGGAAAAGGGCTTGTACAAACAAAATTGTACAAACCTTTAATTTAGCTATACTTTTTCAGTGCCCTCCTTAATCTATCGATTGTTTCTAGTTACAATCGTTTTGCACAGAAATTCAAATACTAATTCATTAAAAACATATTTTACAATCAATTAAAATGGGGAAAATAATCAAAGTAATTCTATTGACCTTGACATTGGTCTGTCTATCAGAGCCTTTGTTTTCACAGGCTAATTCACTTAGAATTTCCGGTACAGTTACCGACGAAACAGGTGTTGCCATAATCGGGGCAACTGTTTTGGTTAAAGGTACCAGTAATGGAGCTATTACCGATAAAAACGGAAAATTTTCACTTTCGAATGTGCGCGAAAATGAGACGTTACTAATCTCATGCATCGGTATGGATTCGCAGGAAATAAAAGTTGAGAAGAAAACAATATATAATGTTGTACTCACCGATAAGGCTGTACTATTAAATGAGGTTGTAGCAGTAGGTTATGGTGTACAAAAGAAAGCAAGTTTAGTAGGCGCAATAGCTACAACATCGAGCAAAGAACTTCAGCGCGTTGGAGGAGTAAGCAATTTAGGTAGCGCCCTTACTGGTCTTTTGCCAGGTTTAACTACTATTCAGTCAACCGGACAGCCCGGTGATGACAGCCCAATCATTTTTATTCGCGGACAGGGAACCTGGAACGGAGGTGAACCATATATTCTTGTTGATGGTGTTGAACGCAGTATGAAAGATATTGATATAAACGAAGTTGATAACATTTCAATACTCAAAGATGCTTCTGCAACTGCTGTTTACGGGGTTAAAGGTGCTAACGGTGTAATTCTTATTACAACCAAGCGTGGTGGCAAAGGCAAGCCTGTATTAAGTGTTTCGGCAACTACAACAACCAAGTTTGTTTCTAAATTATTAAGTAAACTTGATGCTTACGATACCTATTTGATTAAAAATTCGGCTATTGAACGTGAAGTGGGAATAAACGAAGCTTCCTGGGGAGATTATACCCCGATAGCGATTGTTGAACGATACAGAAATCAGCAAAACCTCAAATATCCGGAAGCATACCCTAACGTTGACTGGCAGGATGAGACCCTGAAAGATTATACATTTGATACTCGTGCAAATATTAATGTATCAGGCGGAACCGATTTTGCCAAATACTTCAGCTCGTTGGCATATAATAATCAGAGTGATATTTTTAAGATTATGGATAATGGCAGAGGATATAAGCCGGGAATGGGATTCGATAAATTTAACTTTAGAACCAACCTCGATTTGAATTTAACAAAAACAACTTTGTTAAAATTTAATCTTGCTGGTATTTACAGTCGAAAAAGAAGTCCTCAAGCCGACTTGGGATATACTTTACTTGCATATTATCAGCTACCACCAAATGCATTTTTACCGCAATATGCAGATGGACGCTGGGGTAAAAGCAACAACATTGATATGAGAATGGCTAACTCTGCTGCAATGATGGCAAATTACGGTTATTCAACCACTACTACAACTAACTTAACCACTGACTTAGGTCTTACTCAAAAACTTGACTTTATAACGAAAGGTTTAAGTTTTAGCGCAAGCCTGTCGTTTGACAACAGTTTTGGCTCATCAAGCGCTTTAGTTGATAACTCATCTTATGCTACTAAATATATAGATCCTGCTATTGAAGATATGTTACCAGGTGAAGACCCAAATAAATACATTACAATTGCTCCGATTACGGGAAGCAATCAATTTACATGGGTTGAAACTCCCTGGGGTGTCAATGATGAAACTCCCGGATCTGTAGCCCGAAGGTTGTATTATCAGGCTCAAACAAACTACGCTAGGGAGTTTGGTAAGCACGATGTAACAGCAACGGGAGTTTTCACCAGAGAACAACGAGCTACGGGTAACGAATTTCAACGATACCGTGAGGACTGGATTGGACGTGCCACCTATAATTATGACAACCGCTATCTCGCAGAATTTAACGGTGCATATAATGGCTCAGAAAAATTCGGACCAGAATATCGTTTTGCATTTTTCCCTTCGGGTGCTGTGGGTTGGACAATTTCTAACGAAAAATTCATGAAAAAAATTAACTGGCTCGACAGACTTAAATTGCGTTATTCGTATGGATTAATAGGTGATGATAGTGGTCTAAGTCAACGTTGGTTATATGAAACCCAATGGAAATATGGAGGTTCGATGCCATTTTCTTCTGCCGGTGCCACCAGAAGTCCTTATATCATTTATCGCGAAAGTGTACTTGGTAATCCTGACATTCACTGGGAAAAGGCAAAGAAATCGAATTTAGGACTTGACCTCACAGTATTAAAAAACTTAATTTCAGCGAATATTGAATACTTCACCGAAGATCGTACTGATATTCTTTTATTGGGATCACAACGGATTTTACCGGCCTATTTTGGCTCCGACGCTCCAACTGCAAACGTTGGTCGTGTAAAGAAAAATGGTTATGAAGTTGAAGTTCGATTCAACAAACAATTTGGGAAATGGCATTTTTGGCTTAATACCAGCATGACACATGCAGTTGACAAGATTATTGACAAAGAAGAGCCGGAACTATTAGACTCACATTTAAAAGATGAAGGTTATCAGATAGGTCAAACTAAGACGGTGATTTCTTATGGGTATTTAAATACATGGGATGATATCTATGCCAGCACTGCCATGTCAAGCAATGATGGTCAGAGGTTACCCGGCGATTATGGATTGCTGGATTTTAATGCTGATGGAATTTTGGATGGCACAAAAGATTCTGCTCCTTATGGCTTTTCAAATCGTCCGCAAAACAATTTCAATCTGTCTCTTGGGTCCGATTACAAAGGATTCAGCGCAATGCTTCAATTTTATGGAGTTAATAATGTTACCCGAAATGTTACCATCGCTAATTTTGTTTCGAATTTAGATGTGGCTTACGATCACACTCTTGATCACTGGTCGAAAGAAACCCCCAATGCAAGTTCGTTTTTGCCTCGCTGGAAAACTACATCTTCAACGGCGCAATACTACTTATACGATGGCTCATATTTGCGACTAAAAACAGCCGAATTAGCATATACTTTTAGTGGTAATAAATTGAAGAGCATGGGGTTATCTTCCCTTAAGATATTTCTAAATGGAAACGATCTCTTTTTCTGGTCAAAGTTGCCTGATGACAGAGAATATGGAACAGAAAAATTCGGAGGATATCCTAATACATATCGTGTGAATCTTGGTTTTGATTTAAAATTTTAAATTGATGTATCATGAAAAATATAGTAAATAAAATAAAATTCGTTTTACTGATTTTGGCAAGCTCAATCCTATTGGGTGGTTGTGAGGAATATCTCGATCAGGCACCCGAGGCTGCCATCAACCCGAACGATGCCTTTACCAGTTTCAAAAACTTTCAGGGTTTTACAGAGGATCTATACCTTTGTATTGTTGATGTTGCAAGATGCACGCCACCCACCGATTATAATTTTGCAGATGACACACGTATGAATGTAAGTTTTTTACTTGGAACCAGTTTTGACCAGGGCAATTATTGGGCTTGGATGAATGGATC
>JAFNAU010000240.1 GCA_017860335.1 Bacteroidota bacterium | reverse complement strand
CAGCATTTGCCTGAATTCACCAATAAAATCATCACAAATTACCGATGATTTTCCTGCAGGTTTTATGATCGGGAAGACGAAATGTAAATCGGGATGTTGAAGTTGTTTGTATTTGACACACGACGGACACACACCGCAGGCATCTGTTTCTGTCCGGTTGGTACATGAAATATACTGTGCATAAGCAATGGCTAATGCCAGTTTTCCCACTCCTTCGGGTCCTTAATTGTATGTTGTCCTATTATATCGCTAAACACAGAAATCAAATATTATATTTTCAAAAAAACTTATCGCTTTCAGAGAAAGCACATTATGGCAATTTTCATTTATTGACAAAGGTACAAGAATAAATCTTAATTCCATAAAGTTACAAAATATTTTCAGTGATGATTTTTGATTTTTATCGTCCAAGTTAATCATCAATTTATGTTGTAATCCTGAATTTTACAGTTATGACACCTGTCAACAAACAAAAACCCCGACACCTTACAAGGCATCGGGGTATTTAGTATGTAAATTTTGCTGAATAATTATTTCAGGATAGAGAGAAAACTGGCATCCGTGAAATATTTTGAAAATTCCAGGTCGGTCAGCGCCTTTTTGGCCAGAGAGCTATCTTTCTGCACTGCTGTTTTCAGGTTATTGTAAACAGCATCACGGTCGTTGGTACGTGCTCCGATAATAGCGCCAAGATATGCTGTCATGGCATTGGGAGCAGCAACAGCAGCCAGCGTACGGCGTGCAGCATTATAATCAGAACTCAGAATTTGTGCCAGCGCTGTGTTGTTAGTATTTGCCTCACTCATCACATTTTTGGCTTTTGTGTAATCTCCCTGTTGAATGTATGTCGTTCCGAGAGCAGAGTTCAGATCACCTGTTGTACCGACAGCTTTACCAAAATATGCCAGCGCATCGGTAATTGCACCTTTTGAGAGTGAAATTAATCCTACATTGTAATTTGCATCAGCAGATTGAGGATCAATTGACAGAGCTTTTTCATAAAGTTTTTGTGCTTCAGCGATTTTTCCCATTTCGTAATTCACCAGTCCCAGGTTATTGTAGCCACGCGCATCGGCCGGATACAGGCTGATCACTTTCTGATAGATTGCAGCTTTTTCAGTTTCTGTTTTGGTAAGGGTTGCAGCATAAAGGAGTTCTTCAACAGTCAGATCCGCAGGAGATGTTGCAGCCAACTGAGCAATTTGCTCGTCAGATTTACCTGTAACATCTACTGTGAGTTTCATGCGTGAACGACGTAACTGCGGGAGAATGTCGTTAGCAATTGATTTGAATGTAGTAGAGAGGTTTTTGATTTCACGTTCGCGTTGTTCGGGATCTTGGTACATTGACAACACTCTCAATATCAATCCCTTGTCCTGAATGTTTGAGTTTTCCATCAAATTCTGAAATCCTTCCCAGTCTTCAGCGGTGAATTTACTATCAACAGTTACGTTTGATTTCAGTTTTTTCAGTTCCTTGTTTACATAATCTGTTGTTACTTTCTGACGTTTTTCAGCCAGATTGGTATTCAGGTCAACAGCACCATCGGGTGAAGCATAACCGAGAACTTCAAGCGAAGTTACTTCTTTGTTTTGTGCATCGCGGGCTTCTTTAACCTTTGCTGTGAATGCTTTTACATCTTCAGCTTTAATTTCAGAATTGCGAAGTTGTGCCTGCTGAATAAGGAAAAGAATATCAGCATTTTGATTTTCCTGAGTTATCCGCTGGAATTTATCAGCTATCAGTGCAGGTTTAATTTCTTTCACAGCAACAAGTTCTGAAGTAGCAAGTACTCCATCGGCTATTTTTACAGCAGGCAATGTATAGTTCTTCTTTTTCTGAACTACATCAAAATTAAGATAAAGTTCTGATTTAGCCATTTCGGGAATATAAAAGAAAGAAGGCTTCATGGTATAAGTACCACCTGCTTTATAGGCAATTTTTTGATTATTATCAAGTATCTTTTCTCCTTGAAAAACAGAAGATTGTCCTTTAACTTCTTCTCCGTTGAATTTCATAACGGGAGTAACAGTAACTACTGCTTTTTTGTTGAAGTACTTAACCGGAAAAGTCCCGGTAACAGTGGCATCCACTTTACCAGCTTTCTCTTCGAGGGGATTGGGCGTTGTTTTGAAATAGCTTGCATCCAATGCCTTCATGTTTTTGTTACATGATACAAAAACAATAGCCATAACCAGACTTAAAGCTATTAAGATTTTTTTGTTCATAATTCTAATTAATTGATATTTAATGATTTGTGATTTTATAAAATATTACAACAAAGATACGTTATTAATTTTATTTTATCTTACTTTGCTTTCGGATTTTGGCTTTTTTGATTTGATACAATAATATTTTACATTTTTTGATTTATAATTTTCTCTTTTGCTCTACAATTTAATATTTGTCCGATGACTTTTAATCATTTACATTATATTTTCAGGGTGCTAAAGACAGGATTCACTCCCCGTAAAATACTCAATGCTGTGAAACTGGCTGTATCATATCAGCTTTCGTTTTTCGGAATTAAAACCCGGTGGAAATATTTACCCTGGTTTATTTCAATCGAACCGGTCAACGGATGCAATCTTCATTGTCCGGAATGTCCGGTTGGTATCCGCACTGAACGTATCGAAGCTGTTAATATCGATGAAAAAATGGTGTACCATCTGATTGATGAACTTGAGCCAACCCTTTCGCATGTTATATTTTATTTTCAGGGCGAACCATTTATGAACCGCAATTTTACTAATCTGGTCCGCTATGCCCATAACAAAAATTTGCTGACAAGTACTTCAACGAACGCTCAACTGCTGACTGACGAAACAGCCAGGAAAGTGGTAGAGTCGGGACTCGACAGGCTCATCGTTTCCATTGACGGAGTAACACAGGAGACTTACGAAGCCTATCGCACTGGCGGACAACTCAAAAAGGCATTACAAGCAGTTGAAAATATGATTAAATGGAGAAATAAGCTGAAATCGCGCAGTCCTTTTATCGAAATACAGTTTCTGGTACTGAAGACCAATGAGCACGAAATGGAGGCCATGAAACTTCTGACAAAAAAGCTGAAAGCAGACAAACTGACCTTTAAGTCTGCTCAACTGTATGACTTTGTGAACGGCAATTCACTATTACCGGATAACAAACGATACGCCCGATACGAACTAAGACCCGATGGAAAATATCACCTGAAAAACTCACAACCCAACCGATGTAAACGGCTGTGGAGCGGCAGTGTACTCACCTCCAGAGGCGATATTCTTCCCTGTTGCTACGACAAGGACAGTTCATTTGTGTTTGGTAATCTGAATGAAAAGCCGTTCGGAGAATGCTTCAACAGCTATAAAGCCGCAGAATTCCGGAAGAAGATACTGCATAACCGGAAACAGTTTGAGATGTGCCGTAACTGTAAAGAAAAATGACAGTCACGTTAGAAAAATAATCACTATTGTCCGATAAAGTTTAATATGTTGCCACGCTGTGGCAAGAAATCTTATTTTTCACATCTTACTACAAAGATTTAGCCACGCTGTGGCTATTCTTGCAACAGCGTTGCAAAATATTTGTAGCAACTTGGTAACGAGAGGAAAGCAAGTCCCTGCGGGGCTTAATATTCTTATTTGTTTCGATTACAGTA
>JAFNAU010000239.1 GCA_017860335.1 Bacteroidota bacterium | reverse complement strand
TGAAAGCGCCGGAATTAAAATTCGCTTTTTTCATGCTGGCAGCCAGTATGCTCTATGAACTCCTGACCGAGAAGAAAGGCGAAAAACTTGCGGTGTGGTTTTACAACAAACCGGTGATTATTCGATGGAGCCTTTATCTGGCCATCGTTTTCAGCATTATTTATCTGGGCTCGTATGGTTCATCCAACGACAACACGTTTATCTATTTCCAGTTCTAAAGTCATGGCACAACAAAAAACCTGTAGCCGAACCGGCTAAACAGTCTGTAAAAACAGCTCAGACACAGGTTAAACCGCAAAAACCGCAAACCATATACACGCTGCTGGCTAAGGCAGCCATGTTTTTTCTCGTGGTGGTGGCTGTAGTGAAGTTTACCGACCTGAAAGGCTATTTCAATCCCGATTACACCAACGACCATACCCGCCGTAAATGGAATGCATTCTATCAGTTTACCAAACAGAAACCTGTTGACGTAGTGCTTGTCGGAAATTCACATCTCTATACCGGCATAAATCCCGAAAACTTATCCACTGCGCTCGGAGCCAACTGCTTTATATTGGCTTCACCCGGAACGACCATGACAGATGTTTATTACTGTCTGAAAGAAGCAATCGCTGTGTCAAAGCCAAAAGTAGCCGTAGTCGAAACGTTTGGTATCAATGATTATACGTCGCACGAACTCAAACAGGGAACTCTGTCCGATCAGTTCAAGAGTTTCTCCGCAAGAAAAAACCTGGGGCAAAAACTATGCTCTACCCCCGTGCTTTTCAATTCCAGAAACTATCTTTCGGCATGGTCGAATACGGTACGCAATCATAATTTCATCTTTTCGGATTACAAACAGATTGAGACAAACATACAGTTGAATAAGGAGAAGCTGGAGGAACAACAGGGGCTTTATTTGGGTCGATACATTCGTTTCACTTCCGGTCTGGAAGACAGCACATTGATGAAGTATAATAATATAGTCGGATTTGATGGTAAGAAATTCATCATCAGCAACGAAGCTGAAGAATTCGTGGCTAAAACCGTTCAACTTTGTAAAGAAAATAATGTAAAACTTGTTTTCCTGACCTTGCCCATGTATTACCGCCATTTTAAGGATATGGATGCCTATGTGGCCAAAGTGGCGAAGGTACTTGAGCCTCATCAGCCGCTATGGGAAAATCAGCAGTCACCTTACGATTATAAAGCTTTTACTCCCGAATGTTTTGAAAATACGGTGAAGGAAAATCAGCACATGACCTATTACGGTTCGCTGGTGTCGACGTATAAACTGGCATCTTTTATTCAGAGTAATCTTGCCGGTGTGTTGCCTGACCGCAGCAAGGATATCGAATGGAAAAAACTGTTTTATGGCTATGATGGATATTTTTACAACCATCCGCCTGAAAATGATGGCATCAGTCAGGTGTTGATAAGTAATCAGACGATGGACGGAGTGCCTGTGAAAGAAATTGAACTTGTTCCTTCGCAGCAGGGCTATAAGCAGTTACTTGTGAAGGTTAATAAAAACTCAGGAATTCCGGTTTTAGCAAAAACCATCCGGGTAATGCTGGATGTAAACGTTAACGGGCAGAATCAGACTACTGTGGTGGATGCCGTTTCTTCGTTAGCTTATAATCCTTCCGGACATTATTTGTTCGCATCGCAGCCTCTTGACTATGGAGTTAATGCCGTTCGTGTTAGGAATATATCACTGATAAATTGATAAAAGAGATTTCAGAATAAAAAAAGTCCCGGTTCACTGTTGTGCCGGGACTTTTCAATATAATAAGATTTGATTGTTTATTTTGCAAAGGCATGTCTGTAGCCCTGAACTTTGTTCCATGTTCCGCGTGTGAAGTCTGGAATTTCCACCGGTGCACTGTTGTTATCCAGTGAAATAGCTGTCAGTTCGGTCATGCAGCACCATTCAGCCAGGTCATATACGTCCATGTCCAGCGGAAGTCCGTTGCGCAGACAGTACACGAGGCGATAGTCCATGATGAAGTCCATTCCACCGTGACCGCCCACTTTCTTGGCTGTTTCTTCCAGTTCCTGATGAATAGGGTGTTTGTATTTTGTCATAAGTGCTTTTTTCACGTTTTCTGGAACAAAGCCATGCGCGTTCAGACCCTCGTGGTTGGGAACATCTGTAGTAGAAACCTGTGAAGGACGCAGGCAGTATCCTTCAACCGGATATTTTTCAGCGAAGCCATCGGTTCCGGTCAACTGATACATGCGGCTGTAAGGACGTGGGTTTACTACATCATGTTGTATCTGAAGAGTTTTTCCTTTTTCGGTGCGGATGAAAGTCATGGTGTGATCGCCGTTTTTGAAATCGGTAACTTCCTTGCCGGTTTTTTCTTTAATATAAGCGGACCCGTTTACCGCTTTGGTATCCATAGCAACGAGATAGTTCATTTTATCGCCACGGTGAATGTCAAGCAATTGGCAGGCCGGACCCATTCCGTGGGTAGGATATATATCACCACGATTGTTTTGATTGTAATCCATACGCCAATTATTCCAGTAAGAAGGCCAAAAATCTTCCAGATTGTGAATATAAGAACCTTCAACGTGCAACACTTCGCCGAATAAACCTTTCTGAGCCATATTCAGGGTAGTCAGTTCGAAAAAGTCGTAAACGCAGTTTTCAAGCATCATGCAATGCAGACGTGTTTTTTCCGACATGTTGATGAGCGCCCAGATTTCTTTCATGCTCATGGCAGCAGGCACTTCAATAGCGGTGTGTTTGCCGTGTTCCATAGCATAGAGAGCCATCTCTGCATGGTGTTTCCAATCGGTAGCGATATACACAAGGTCGATATCGTCGCGTTCGCAAAGCTGTTTCCACGCGTCAGTGCTGCCTGAGTATTCCGCAGCTGCAGGTAAACCTGCTTTTTGAAGTGTTTTCTGACTGTTTGTTACACGCTCGGGAAGCAAATCGCAGAGGGCAACAATTTTTACTCCGGGTATATGTGTCCAGCGTTCCACAGCACCGGGACCACGCATTCCAAGACCGATAAATCCAACGCGGACTACATCCAGTTTTGGGGTTACTAAGTTAACAACGTCGGTTTGTCCTTTTGGACGGGAGGGAACTGCCGTTTTGATAGGTTTTACTGCTTTGGCTGCACTGAGAGTTGAACCGGATATCCCGGAGCTGAGCATTATCAGCGCAATCATCAAAAAATTGAAAAGTCTTTTCATAGATTTGATGTTTTATAGATTTTTTTGTTGGTTAAACAGAAACACAAAAGTAACCATTTATCTGAAAGAAATCGTGTCGTTAATTTCAATGCTCCATGAAAAATGTCACAATAAAGCTCAAAAACATCAAAATTCGAAATGTGTGATTTAATCAGTTATTTGTTGAATAATTCCAAAATCATTTGTTCTGAAAATGATTATAGCCTGCTATTTATGATTCCGATATCGTGAAGTGACAGAACTGTTTTTTATGAAAAATGAAAGTTTTATACTGTTATATCGGGCTAATTAATTAATTTTGTGATAAAATACAATCTTCAGTCCCAATACCAATGAATAAACAGAAACAATCCACCCCAAGAACTTTTTCTCCCTGGACCTGGATACCTACTCTCTATTTCGCCGAAGGTATTCCCTATGTTGTAGTAATGACTGTTGCGGTCATCATGTACAAACGT
>JAFNAU010000062.1 GCA_017860335.1 Bacteroidota bacterium | reverse complement strand
GCATCCAGATTGCGGTTCACAGCCTGAAGGAGGTAATCGGCCGATACGTTGAAATTGCCGTTATAATAATTGGCTACAGCCAGGAAAAGTTCAATATTTTCGAGGGTGGTGTCAAAGCTGTAGGCTGTTTCGTAATATCTAAGGGCTGTCTGATACTCAGCATTATCCATATATATATTTCCGATTGCCAGGAGCGTATCAGCCTGATTAGGTTCTATGGATATTGCTTTCAGATAGGCTTTGAGCGCTTCATCAATATTATCCAGTCCGATGTAAGCTTCAGCCAGATAGACCCATGCATCCGACATACCGTCATTGATTTTCATTGCCTGTTCGACGTAACCCAGACATTGAGTGTATTCTTCCATCTCGAGCAGACAAATGGAAATGCCCATCAGCGCATCGTAATTTTCTGTCATTTCGTTGAGTGAAAGTTTATAATAATGATATGCTTTCGGGAAATTTTCCAGTTTTTCGTAACTCTCGCCTACAAAGAGCATGACCTGCCATTTCTCCGTAACCATTTCTGAATATGCCAAATAAGCCTCTATCGCATTTTCAAACTGATTGAGCTGAAAATGCGCGTGAGCTTTCTGTATCTGTGAAATGCTGTCTTTTTCGTTGATTACCAGGGCATAATCATATGCATCAATGGCTTCTTCAAACTCATTCAGCAGAAAATAAATTTGTCCGAGATTAAACCAGGCTTCTCCGATGTAAGCATCTATGTCGATAATGTGCGAATAGGTTAAAACTGCTTCGGTAAGCAGCCCTTTTTGTTCCTGGCAAAAAGCCAGTTCGAATAGCAAATCCACATTGTCGGGATTATATTTTTCACCGATCAGAAGTATGTCGCATGCATAATCAAACTGAGATTCGGCCATAAATTTCAGCGCCATTTCAATACAAAACTGGTCAACTTCTTCGCTTTCGCTTTCGATGAGTGATAATGCCAGGGATTTTGCTTCCTGTACGCGTTCAAGTTTGATCAGGGCTTCTATTTTTAGCTGTTCAACTTCCGGATCGGAATTTTCCACCAGATTTGACAGTATGCGAAAGGCTTTTTTAACATCACCTGTAGCCAGGTATATTTTTGCTCTTTTCGCATCGAGTGCACCACTTGAGGGATGCAGTTTTTTCCCCAGTTCCAAAGCGTTGAGCGAGTCTTTGGTTTGTCCGTTACGAAGATAATACTCCACTATACGTTCCATTTCGTCCACATCAAAATAGCCCGGAGCAGCACCCGAAAGATATTTTTCATATCTGCTTACCAATTCACCTGCTTCATCATCAAGCTGAAAGGAAAAATTTCCCGACATAACATTACTTTTTTTTGCAAAAATACTATATTTCAATCGAAACTGAAGCTATTTTCACAAAACTTATATACATTTAGAAATAAACACGTCCGAAAAGGTCCGATTGTTGCTGTAAACTATGGAATGTGGCTGACTGTTTTTTTCCGTTTTCCTGACATTTCACTATCTTTGTAGAAATCATTAAATAGGTCTATGAATTTCTCAAAATTATTTCATTTTTGTCCGGTTTGCGGCTCGAAAGAGTTTGCGCAGAAGAATGTAAAGTCAAAAGAATGCGCTTCCTGTGGTTTTATTTATTACATCAATCCTTCGGCTGCTACAGCTGCATTTATTCGTAATGAGGATGGTGACTTGCTGGTTTGTCGCAGAGCCCACGAACCTGCCAAAGGTACACTCGACCTGCCCGGAGGGTTTATTGATTACGACGAAACAGCCGAAGAAGGTGTGGCACGGGAGATACAGGAAGAAACCGGTTTAAATGCCATAAATGTGAGATATTTATTCTCGCTGCCGAACGATTATATATATTCGGGGCTGGATATTCCTACTATGGACTTGTTTTTCGAGTGTAAACTGGAAAATTACAACCGATTATCGCCTGCCGATGATGTGGAGGAATGTTTTTTTCTGCCTCTCGGCGAAATAAATCCCGCACTTTTCGGTTTAAATTCAATAAAAAAAGCGGTCGTCATGTATATTGACCATCATAATGAGAAAAAGGATATTTTCCTTGCATAATATTATTTCTAAAAACACTACATCAACATAATTATGGCAAAAAAACTGATTTTAACTATACTGATCGCAATTTCCTGCGGCCTGTCGCAGGCTCAGCACACGCTTGAGTTTACACAGTCCGATAAGTTATTTCATCAGGGGAAAGAACTCTTTGACCAACGCAAATATGCTGCTTCGTACCGGAATTTTGAAGAATTTCTGAAAACAACGACGGCTACGGATGCCGGAATGATCGTCGAAGCTGAGTACTATCTATGTTCAAACCTCTTCGAAATGCGTCAGAAAAATGCCAAAATACAGCTACAGGATTATCTGGACAGACATCCGTACAGTCCTTATGCGGATCGCACAAATTACATGCTCGGTATGCTGGAATATGAAGCTAAAAAATATCCTGCAGCGCTGAATTATTTTCGGAAAGTTGACGAAACACATCTGATTAACCGCGAAAAAACCGATTTTCTGTTCTGTCGGGCTTATGCCAATCTTGCAACCGAACACCCCGAAAAAGCGCTCGACATTTTCAATACGCTGAAAAATCAGGATGACCGGTATCAGGCTACTGCTCAGTATTATGCCGGATATTGCCTTTATCTGCTTGGTAATTACGATGCCGCCCTCCCCGACCTGCTTGCTGTTGAACATAATCCCGAATTTGAAGACGCAGTGCCCTACTATATCACTCAGATTTACTATTCTAAAAAAGAGTATAATGAAGTGGAACAAAGGGCGGAAAAATTGCTGAAGAAATATCCCGATAATAAAAACAACGCGGAAATATACCGGATTTTAGGCGAAAAAGCCTATGCTGACCGCAATTATTCCAAAGCCATTGACAACCTGAAGAAATATGAAAAATCAACCCCGAAGGTATTGCGCAATGACATGTATTACCTCGGCGTAAGTTGCCTGAAAGCCGGCAATCCTCAGGAAGCGGTAACCTATTTGTCGAAAGTAACCAGCGGTGAGGATGAAATGAGCGAAAGCGCTTATCTGCAACTGGGCAATGCCTATGTAAAACTAGGCGATATGACGAATGCCAAGATGGCTTTTGAATCGGCAACCAGAACCCGCTTCAATACAGGTGTAAGGGAGGAAGCACTCTTCAACTATGCACTTTCCACCTACGAAACCAGTTCGGCTTTTGGTGAGTCGGTCAAAGCTTTCGAGCAATTTATCAGCGAATTTCCAAACTCCGGAAAAACAGATGACGCTTATGATTACCTATCGACCGTATATCTGACTTCGAAAGATTACCAGTCAGCCTACAAATCCATTTCAAAAATAAAAAATCTGACACCCAAACTGCGTGAGACTAAACAATATCTCGAATATCAGCTTGGAACAGAAGCATTTGCCGCCAGCATCTATGCAAGGGCAGCTGATTATTTCAGCAAAGCTTTACAATCCGCTGCTCAGGGCAAATACCTGACCGATGTGTACTACTGGAGGGCAGAAAGTTACTACCGCACAGGCGAATTTTCCAAATCAGCTTCTGACCTGCAGTCATTCTTCAATCAGCCCGGTGCTGAAAAAAACCAGAATTATACGCAGGCATTTTATGGAATGGGATATGCCAATTTTAAGCAACGAAAATACAGTGAAGCACTCAACTGGTTTTTGAAATATATCCGGGAAGAAAAAAACACATCTGCACCCACGTATGCTGATGCTCTCAACCGCATTGGCGACGGTTACTTCACCGCACGAAACTTCACCAAAGCAACCGAATACTACGATAAAGCAACCGAAGTTTCGCCTTACAACGGCGATTATCCCATCTTCCAGTCGGCTTATACCGATGGTTTACAAAAGAATTACTCCAAAAAGATAAACAAGCTGGAACAATTGCTTGTAAAATATCCCCGTTCGGAATATGGCGACGATGCACTCTATGAAATTGCCCGTGCATGGCTGATGCTCGAAAATAATACCAAAACCATCGAGACATTCGAACGGCTTATTGCTGCCTATCCCAACAGCAATCTGGCGCCAAAAGCACTGCTCGAAAGCGGAATGGTGTATTTCAATCAGAAAAATTTCGAAAAAGCCATTCCGGAATTCAAAAAAGTAGTTTCGGATTATCCCGGAAGTGAGGAAGCCAATGTAGCGCTTGAAAGTCTTGAGACTATCTATGTTGAAAAAAATGAGGTGGATGACTTTCTGAATTACACCCGTACACTTGGCCGGAATACCGGCGATAAGGGAACACTTCGGGAAGATTCAATCTCTTTTGTAGCAGCCGAAAAACAATACATAAATGAAAGTTTCGATGGGGCTATCAGAAGCCTGAGCAGCTATCTAAGCCGGTATTGTCCGGGTGGTAAAAATTGCAGTCTGGCTCAGTATTATCTGGCCGACAGCTATTACCGCACGAAAGACAAGGAAAATGCCCTGACCGCATACAATAATCTGCTCAATATGCCTGGTAATCCGTACATGGAAGAAGCAGCCATGCGCTCAGCAGAAATTGCTTTCGACAAAAAAGATTATTCGTCGGCGCTGGTGTCATTTAAAAAACTGCAATCACTAGCTCAAACAACAGAAAACAACAATATTGCCCGGCTTGGAATACTCCGTTGCTCCTATTTCCTGAATAATCAGACCGAAACGATAAACATTGCCACCGAGATAATCAATGATCCGAAATCGTCTGAGGCAGTACGAACTGAAGCAAAACTCAATCGTGCAAAAGCACGCGTGCAACAGAATAAACTTACTGACGCTCTCAAAGACCTGAAAGAAATCACCATAGATACACGTACTTCATTCGGAGCTGAAGCAAAATACACCCTGGCCGAAGTACTCTTCAAACTCAACCGGCTGAATGAAGCAGAAACCGAAGTACTTGATTTTGCAAAAAAAGGAACACCGTACCAGTACTGGCTGGCAAGCAGTTTTATCGTATTGGCTGATGTTTATATTCAAAAAGGAGATGATTTTCAGGCAAAACAATACCTGCTCAGTCTGCAGAAAAATTATACCACCGATGATGATATTCAACCAAAAATTATTCAGCGTCTGAATGAGATTGAAAACCGCTCCAAAGCAAAAGTAATTAAATAAACAGGGTTGAAAAAATGAAAAACAGACATAAATCACACATTTACAAAACCAATCATATTCAAATGAAATACAACATATTAGCATTACTGATTATTTTTTCATCCGGAGCAGTTTCGGCACAGGACAGCATCGTCAACAGAAATGTTACCGTGGAGCGTGAATATCAGCCCCTAATAAACGATGCCGGTAAAATCATTACAAATCCGAAAGTCCTTGAACCAACCGTGGAAAAGACAAAAGCAGTATTTTCGGATATCACTGCACCGCTGAAAATCGGCACCAATATCCAGACCCTCGATCCCGAAGAGCTGAAGCACCTGCCCAATGTGGTGAAAAATGGTTTTGCCCGTGTTGGCCTGGGTTATCCGCTAAATACGCTTGCCGAATTTATGTATCCGCTTGTTAAGAATGAAAATAATCGGCTTGACCTGTCGCTGCGTCATCTGGGAGCACTCACCGATAAAATTCACAGCAGAACCACTGCTGGCATCCAATATGACCATCTTTTTTCAGGATTTAATTTCTATACAGGTATCGCTGGCAGACATGATTTTTATAATTATTATGGGAGGGTTTTTGGAGCCGATAAAGTTTATCAGATGGCTGATATCACCCCTGCTTATGGAAATGCCGTTTATTCCACTCCCGAAGCCAGTACACTTACACTCCGCAATCTTTCGGGTTTTCCACTCGATGAAACCAACTGGCGCGTAAATTTCACAGTCGGAGCACGTTCGCTACCCGGTGCGGAATCGCTCAACTATGATATCAGCATGAATTACAATCTGTTCACTGCTATATCCGGTAAACTCACCGAAAATCAGTTACTGCTGAAAGCCAATATCGATGTTCCTTTCAACTTTAACCGGATGGGTATGAACGTGGAAATTCATAATCTCAATTACGGAAGTTCGGCAATCAAACCATTAAATTTTCCCTTGAGTTATAACCTGATAAAAATAAATCCGTTTTACAAAATAAATGGCGAAAGCTGGTTTGTGAAACTTGGTGTGAAAACCGGACTTTCGCTGGGTCAGGGACAGGTATTTACTCCATCACCCGATGTTGCAGCACAATGGAATGCCGTTCCGGAATACCTTTCCTTATACGGAGGAGTAACGGGTGATCTGACGGTCAACACGCTGAGCAAAACTTACGACGAAAACCGCTACGTCAGTCCGGGCAACAGGCTGGAAGATCTCTACACACCGCTTGATGCCTTTCTGGGCATAAAACTCAGTCCTGCATCGGGTCTGATGTTTGATGTTTGGGGTGATTATCAGATTATCCATAATCAATATCTGTATGTCAACCGGCCTTATACTACTTCCGACACAACAGTAATGTCTGATATAAAAACCGTATATCACAACCGTTTTGATGTGATTTATGCACCTGCAGGAAAACTTTCGACCGGTATGCGAATAAACTACGACTATAAAAACCGTTACGGAGCCTATGTGAAAGGAGCTTATCACAGCTGGAAGGTCGAAAATCAGGATTATGCCTGGCAACTGCCGGTATGGGATGCCGACCTGGGTGTGTATGCCAAAATAAAGGACAACATCAGCCTCAACACACAGTTTATTTTTCAGGATGGCCGTTATGCCCGTTTGGGCAATACAGCCCGGAAGATGAATGCCGCTTATGACTGGAATTTGGGAGCATCGTATGCATATCGTGACTGGCTTTCACTTTTCATCAAGCTGAATAACATCTTAAATTCCAAATACGAATACTATTACGGATATCAGGTGCAGGGCATCAATGCAATGTTCGGAGCATCATTTTCGTTCTAGAGTGACTGTATTTACCAGAAAAAAGGCTGCCTCAAAACCAAATGGAGACAGCCTTTATTTTTATGGTTGAACAGAAAATTTGTAAGAGACAGAATTTATTGCACTTTCATAACAAGCATACGGAAAGCACGGTTTTGAAAATAATCATTCGCAGGATAATAAATCATAATAGTACTTCCCAGATAATAAAACACTTTAGAGATGTTGGTTGTAGGATTTTCTGTTCCTCCCAGGCCCATCCATGAATTACCATTATAATTAATTTCGCAAGAAAGAACCCGAATGTTTTCTTTGGTATATCCAGTTGGATATTGGATTACAATTGCATTACCTGCGCCCGCAGTTGTTCCGGTTATTTCCCTGATTTCGGAAAATATCTTTCCGCCGCTACCAATTACCACGGTACCTTCCACATCAAGCGTTGCCTCGGGTGAGGTATCTCCTATTCCGGTTTTACCATCCTGCGTAATTGTAATCCGGTCATAATTTCCGTTTGTCTGAAAAGCAAGTGCTCCGGCATCACTTCGTAGTTTAATATCATCGTTGTGGCTCCATAGTATTCCTTTTCTTGTGTTATCCTGATAAAGAGCAATCCATTTACTGGTTGCAGATGATTCAAACCGTACTATTTCAGCTACTCCTGTTTTGATATGTAAAGGAGAATATGGACTATTTGTTCCTATCCCCACATATCCGTTATTATAATAAATTTTAGTGTCTGATTGTAACCAGAGTGGTGCTTTCCATGTAGCTGCACCAGCTGCATCTGAAGTTAGTATATTTCCCGCCGCTTCGCCAATACCGGTCAGTTTTATATTTCCTTTAGTATTCAACGCCAGTCCTGAACTACTGGAAAAATATCCCCCTATACCTGAAATAGCAGTCCCGGCCACAGCTATGTGTGCATTACTTTGACCAAGCACACCTGTGTTTCCCGCCAAAATGGGAGTAGATCCTTCTCCGGTAACACCTACTACACCCGAGGAATAATCAGCTCCGGTTCCATAACCAATTACTCCTGCCGCATTAGTTGCTTTTGTTTTTCCATAAATGCCATATCCAGAATCGCTTAAACCGGCTATGGTGTACCAGGCAGATCCTGTGTTTGTAATGGAAAAAGGAGTTTCGGCGTAGCTTGAACTGTTGGTAAAGGGTAATGTCAGGCTTTGGGCATTCATTGCCGTTTTTGTATAGTTTGAATACAAAGCATATGGTACACTAAGCAGTTCAGCGGTGGATGTGATGGTGTATTCGATCCCTCCTGTCGGATCTATTTCCGTTTTAATAAAGTGAGTTCCGGTTCCCCATTCTATAAAGGAGTAAGTGCCGCTTACAACATTTCCTGAGCCTATCGAGATATTAATCAACCCATTTGCATTCGTAATCGGAGTTTGGGTTTCGGCATATACGACAGTTCCTGTTTCAGAACCGTAAAGGACACTTATCTTCATCCCTATTATCTGATTGATAACCAATGCATTGTTGCTATTACGAACAACAGCCTGATAACTTATTTTTTGAGAAACCGGTGGAGGTGCTGCAACTAACACCGTATTAATAACTAATACTGCTACTATTGTAAATAAATTTTTCATAACTTTTAGTTTTTAATGATTTTGAATAATTTTACTTCTTTTTTATCTTTTGTCACTTTCAGGAAATAAGTTGACGATATAAATTCAAACATTTCAATGTTCGTTTCGCTTTCTTTTAACCTATCGTTTCTGAGCATCTTGCCATTGACGTCGAACAACTGATAAGCGAACTGGTTGGTTTCTATTTTCTCAATTTTAAGGGTGAGTTTTCCGCTCGTTGGATTAGGATAAACAGAATAGAATAAGTCAATGCCTGACACATCCTCCAACCCGGACAATACTGAGATTTCGAATGGCTGTTGTACCCCTTCGGCTACCGAACCATTAGTGCTGAATGCTGTCGTGTAAAACACCTGGCCTACCGAATAACTCACCGATCCACTTGCACTGCCTGTATTTCCACCGGAAGCATTCAATGAGGTATGGATTTGCTGGCCCTGTATGCAGGTAAGGGCTGGTGCAGCGAGCATAAAGGACAGAAAAAGAAGGATTAATTTTTTATTAATTAATTAACTTATTTTTTCAGATTACGTACTATATTTTCAACTACCGTGAAACGGACATCGTTATTTTCTATTATCATCTTTAGATGATAATTCTCAGATTTTAGCCGTTCATTTTCTGTTTTCAGTACTTTAACCGCATTCACTAATGCAACAATAAAGGGATGGATGTTCTATCTACACTTATCATAATTTCCCCTGTAAAATCGGCCAAAATTACAACAAATTCATATTCAGTATTTAAACACTATTTTACGATAATTGTTTGAAGCATATTTAATATATATTAAATATTATTTTATTGAAATGCAAAAATATTGTTATGCACAATACCATATTTCACTTTTTTTAATTAAACAGATCATAAAGATCACTGCTATTGATATTATAAACGGGTTGGAAATTGTTTGAAGTCATATAACTGATTATTGATTTGTAAAGCTGAGCAGCTTCGGGTGTTTCGGCTATTTTGTCAAGTCGCGACATGCATACAAGTAATTTACCTTTACCCGATTTAAACTCAAATATTAGCCCCAGTTTATGGTTTCGTTCCAGGTTGTCAATTACCTGCACGATGGGTTTGTAGTCCTTTGCCAAATGGTCAAATATCATAGGTCGGGAAGCTTTAATGATAGAAAACCATTGCCAGTTGGTATGAAAATCGGTAGGGAATGTGCTGAAAACCGGATGTTTCGGATCTGTCAGAATACCAAGAGTGCCGGGTGATAACGGTTTACCATTCGATTCGCTGATACTTTTAAACATGCCATAGTTCCAGAAATCAGGCGGGAATAATCCCGGAAGACTGTTATCCTGAACATATTCGGCTGCAGGAAACAGTAAAACATTTGCTCCATTTTCCAATTGCCGTATTATATCTTCATTTAATTTATCTGTTACCACTATATTTTTTGGAACAGTTATTTTATCAGGAGTTTCATATACCCAAAGCGGATAGCTGTTAGAATATTTTTTATTTCCAATAAGGCTGAGTTCCAAATTTAAACGTTTGGCATTCCTGATTGATGATAAATCCACTTCAATGCTGTCTATCGTTGTTACGTCACCTGCTAACGATTTCATTGAATTCAGAATTCCTTTTTTGACAATAACACCATTTTCGTCTGTTAATTTCCATTCAAATTTATTCTTTATTGCTTCAGGCGAATAATTAGCCACCAAAATATTTGCTGTAAATTTTTCAGTATTGGTCCAGCAGTATTTTTTAAATTCAGCAAGAAGAACCACATCGTTGCAGGACTGACGCCATTTCTCTGCTGAAATCACATTTTTGCTGTTCATAAAAGCGTCGAGTATGCCTACCAAAGCTGTTCCCTGTCCCGGAAAATCCTGCAGGTCGAGCAGCTGAAATCCGGCCATTCCGCGTGTACGAATTGCAGCTTCCATTTCTGCTTTGTAACATTGTGCAGCCCATACACCCGATGCATTTCTGAAGTCCTTGTTCTGCATCATCATTCCGGATTTGATAAGACGATTACGAAAAATTTCCAGATTTCGTGCACGAAGCACACCTGTGTATTTATTAATTTCATCATAATCGGGATAAATCTGATACTGACCTATTTCGTGACTAATCAGGGGAATTTTGAGATGTGAAACTGAATAACTGTAACTGGTCAGTGTTGAAGGTGTCTGTGTGTTAAGAATTCCGCCTTCACGTGTATCGGCGAATGCATGTGTTAGCCTTGTATGGGTTAGTGTTGTATCACCGTTAAAAGGTGTTCTTGCACCAACAAAGAAATCGGAACAAGCGCGTGGTGCAACGTAACCGATGTTATTGTTTGAACCCATGGTGTAAAGTAACCGGTTATTGAATTCTTTGATAGCAAGAATGTTCTTTTCGACTCTGTCGTGTCCGCTCCATATTTCATTTCCGGGTGAAAACATAACAAATGATGGATGATTGGCGTAAGCTTTAATCATGGCAATTCCCTCATTAAGTAGCATTGTTGCAGTACTATCGGCATCCAATCCTCCCCAGAACGGCAATTCGGCCTGAATGTAGATGCCTGTACGGTCGGCAGCGGTAAAAGCAGCATCTGGTGGACAATATGAATGAAACCGGTAATGATTGATACCGTATGACTTAGCAATGCGAAATACACGCTCCCAGTCTTCAACGTACATCGGCGTATGTCCCGTGAGCGGAAAGACGGCGGCATCATGCTTTCCACGGAGGAAAACAGTCCGGCCGTTGACGGCAAACTGAGTACCAGTGACAGAAAATTTTCGCATGCCGAAAACAACTGATTTTGCATCTTTTAATCCGTTACCAGATACGACAGCAGTAAGTGAGTAAAGTGGCTGTTTGTATTCGTCCCAGAGGCTACAATCTTTTCCCATACTAAGTTCGAATGTCATCTCCTGCTTTATCTTACAAGTTTGTTTCACTGTTTTGATCTTGCGGGATTTTCCATTTTCCATTTTTGTGAGATGGAATTCTATTGTGGCTTCAGGTATGGCTTCAGGATTTTCCACACATAGATTTACAGCTATTTTCTTATTATCCACATCCGGTTTTACCTGTAAATCGCTTATAGTTGCCATAGGGAGTATTTTTCAGCGTGTTGTCAACGCGAATGGTGATAAAATGTTCACCCGGAGTGAGGAATCGCGACACATCGAAACGGTGAGGTGATTGTAAAAGTTTCAAACCACCTGCGTGCGACTGAGATGCATTGTTGAACTATCTGTATTGAGTATTCCTTTTTTATTCAAATCGGTTGTACCCGGCAGGTTTACAGTTTCTTTCAGATCAGTCAGATACCAGCGCTGCGGCACTCCGGCATTTGCTGTGTCAGTTGCAAACTGCCATATTCCGGACATATCCGTTTTTTCGCGGGTAATTATCCGGTTGCTTGAGCAGGACACCAGAACAAAGTACAGCTAATATTATTTTTCAAAAATATAAAACTTTTATACAAAAATACAGATATGCACAAAAAAAACGGACAAACTCATAGTTTGATCCGTTTCTTACTGTACTTTCAAAATAAGCTGCGATTTATAATCAGCATGATAAAATTCTTTGTTTTTCAATCCAAATCAATAATTATTGAAATTATGAAAAAAAGAATACATATTTTGTTTGATAAATTACTTTTTATCAAGTTGCCCGAATACGCGTTTGAGGATGGCCGAGATACGTGCTACCGGATTTTCGCGTATAGCTTTTTCTTCGGCAGCTATTTTCACGAACAATGCGTCAAGTGCTTTACCAGTCACATATTCTTCCAGGTTTACTTTCACGGGTTTCAGATTGGCAACCATCCCTACCGGTGTGGTGGCCACCTGATTGTAAGCAGAAGTGAGTGCATCCCACGATTGTGTGGTTGAGAAGTCTCCCACAAGCGGTTTGGCAAGCGAATTTTTCACTTTTGGAGCAAAAGCAGCCTGCAAATCCGTAAAGGTTTTTTCCTTCAGATAGTTGGTCGCAGCATTCTCGCCTCCAAATAAAATACCTGCTGCATCTTTAATGGTCATACTGAAAATAGCTTTCCTGAAAATGGGTGTTGCTTCCTTCACGGCATCTTCGGCAGAACGGTTGATTGAAAGCACCGCTTTGTCCACCAGTTCTTTACCTCCCGGTATCAACCTGATGTTTTTTATGATTGGTTGTGCTTCCTGTGGTAATATAATTTTAAGAAGGGCATCGTTGTAGAACCCGTTTTCCACTCCCAGCAGATTGACTGCGTTTACAATTCCCACATTGAGTGATTCTTTTAGTCCGTTTGCGTTTTCGGCTTCGGTTACCGGCAGCGATGTAGTGGCGGTTCCTGCTGTATTTGCCAATTGAAGGAGTTCTGCGCACGATGTCAGAGTGATAGCAATAAACAAAGTAAATAATATTTTCTTCATACTTTTATAATTGA
>JAFNAU010000238.1 GCA_017860335.1 Bacteroidota bacterium | reverse complement strand
CCGCCAAACATGTACACGGCGAACATATTGAAAAATATATGTGAAAATGAACCGTGCATGAACATATAAGTAATCATCTGAGCCGGATTAAACTTCTGGGAAGCGAAGTAGTGCATGCCCATCACATCGTTCAAATCGACGCTGATGCCACGGCGTTCCAGAATTCCCGGAAGCAGGACTGAAGCCACAAACAATACAACATTAATGGCTAGTATATTTTTAACAATCGGAGGTATGTTTGAGAAAAAAGAAGATCGGTAATTGTTCATAAACTGTATTTTTTACATCCTGAAAAGTCCATCTAAACACCTGGGAATGAGATATAGTTTGTCAACTAAAACATTTTTTTGAATTTACAAAATTACTAAAAAAACTTCAAATACATGTTGCTGAACATAAATTGCAGAATATTTAGAAAAAAACAACATTTATTTTACGAAAAAATTGCTTTTTGTTTTTCAATTCTATACATTTGTGGCATGTAAAAATCTTCTATTTACTTATTATCTAAAAACTTAAAGAATTATGAACAAAGCTGAATTGATCAATGCAATTGCAGAAGCATCCGGAATGACAAAGGTTGCCTCCAAAAAAGCGCTTGACGCTACAATTAAAAGTATTACCAGTTCGCTTGCCAAAGGTGAGAAAGTAAGCCTCGTAGGATTCGGGACTTTCTCTGTCGCTGAACGTGCAGCGCGTACAGGTATCAATCCTACCACTAAAAAAGCACTTAAAATTCCGGCAAAGAAAGTTGCTAAATTCAAAGCCGGAGCCGACCTTGCTGATGCCGTTAAATAGTCGACAGCTAATATGAACGTATTAAAAGGACACTTAAATGAGTGCCCTTTTTTATTTTTCAGGAACAACAGAAATTCCGTATATTTGCACTTTCAAAAAAAGTGATTATCAGCGCTCTTTTTTTCAAAGTTTATCATTTTAATTCAAGAACAACAATTCACCAATATGAGTTTAGAATCAATATTTACAGGAGGAGTAATACAGGCAGTAAGCGAACTTTACGGTCAGACGATAACACCGGATATCATACAGTTTCAGAAAACCAAGAAAGAATTCGAAGGAGATATTACCCTGGTAGTTTTCCCGTTCGTTAAACTTGCCCGTAAATCGCCCGAACAAACGGGTGAAGAAATCGGTGCCTGGCTGAAATCGCGATTCGAAATCATTGAAAAATTCAACATCATCAAAGGATTTGTCAATTTCACCATCGACACATCATACTGGCTTGGCCAGCTGGCTGAAATACATCACCTGCCTAACTTCGGAACTAAAGTTACTCAGGACGATGCCGCGCTGATGATGATTGAATACTCCTCGCCCAACACCAACAAGCCCCTCCACCTCGGACACATCCGCAACAACCTGCTGGGTTTCAGTATTGCCGAAATTCAGAAAGCAAACGGATGGAAAGTTGTGAAAACCAATATTGTCAACGACCGGGGCATTCACATCTGCAAGTCGATGCTCGCGTGGAAACTTTTCGGCAACGGAGAAACGCCCGAAAGTACCGGAATGAAAGGCGACCATCTGGTTGGGAAATACTACGTGGAATTCGACAAGGCATACAAAGCAGAAGTCAAAAGTCTCATGGAAAAAGGCCTGAGTGAGGAAGAAGCCAAAAAAGAAGCTCCACTCATCAAACAGGCACAGGAAATGCTGCTGAAATGGGAACAGGGCGATACAGAAATACGCGAGTTATGGGAAATGATGAATAGCTGGGTATATGCCGGTTTTGATGAAACATACCGGAAAATGGGTGTTGATTTTGATAAAATATACTATGAATCCGAAACCTATACCGAAGGCAAATCGAAGGTAGAAGAAGGTTTGCAGAAAGGTGTATTCTACAAGCGGGAAGACGGTTCGGTGTGGGCAAATCTGATTGACGACGGACTGGATGAGAAACTGCTCCTTCGCTCCGACGGCACATCGGTTTACATGACCCAGGATATAGGTACAGCCAAACTTCGCTTCGACGACTACCCAATTAATAAAATGGTGTATGTAGTTGGCAACGAACAAAATTATCATTTTCAGGTGCTATCCATCCTGCTCGACAAACTGGGATTTGAATGGGGAAAAGGACTGGTGCATTTCTCATACGGCATGGTGGAACTGCCCGAAGGAAAAATGAAAAGCCGTGAAGGAACTGTGGTTGATGCTGATGATCTGATTGAAGAAATGGTTACGACTGCCCGCGAAACCTCGCAGGAACTTGGAAAGCTTGACGGAGTATCGGAAGATGAAGCTGAAAACATAGCCCGCATGGTGGGTCTGGGTGCATTGAAATACTTCATACTGAAAGTAGATCCGAAGAAAAACATGACTTTCAATCCGAAAGAATCCATTGACTTCAACGGTAATACCGGACCATTTATACAATATACCCACGCACGCATAAAATCGGTGCTTCGGAAAGCGGAAGATCTGGGAATTGATTACAATGAAGCATTGAATCCGCAAAGTCCTCTTTCGGAAAAAGAAAAATACCTGATACAACTGCTGACCGAATTCCCCGCAACAGTGAAACAGGCCGGTGATGAATTCAGTCCGGCACTGATAGCCAACTATATATACGATCTTGTGAAAGAATTCAATCAATTCTATCACGATTACTCCATACTGAAGGAAGGAAACAAGGACTTGCGGAATTTCCGCCTCGTGCTTTCCGCATCTATCGGTAACGTAATTAAAACCGGGATGAGGCTATTGGGAATTGAAGTACCGGAAAGGATGTAAAAAAAACAGATAAACTACAATTTATCAGACAGACATAATTTCAACCTCAATTTATATTAATTGAGGTTGTTTTTTTAGAAGTTTATCATCGTAGCTTTCATAATTCCGTCTTGTTTTCAAAGAATAGGATTAATCGTCTGTTTTTGAAGCTTTTACCATACGTTCATTCCCCGAAATATCTTTTCGGATTTCGACGTTTCTGAATCCACAAGATTCGAGGAGTTGTTTGCACTGGCTCGCCAGATCTTTGTGGGTTTCGAAAAAGAGTTTTCCACCGGATGTAAGATGAATAATTGCATATTCTGCAATTTTTCGATAGAAAATAAGCGGATCATTGTCGTGAACAAACAGCGCCAGATGCGGTTCAAAGCCAGTGACATTTTTGTCCATTTCACTGTGCTCGGATGCAGGAATGTAGGGAGGATTACTGACAATAACATCCCACAGGCGGTTGGTTGTCGAGGAATTTAATATGTCATCCTGAATAAATTCAACATCCACCTGATTGAGAGCTGCATTTTCCTTGGCGACCTCCAAGGCTTACCCACTCCACCAGTTCTTCGGTCTCTGGTCGGGGAATCAACACCGAAGAATTGACTCTGAATTTCATTCCCTGAAATTCGGTTTCGCCTAAAATATATTGTATCGGTTCGTGGTTTTTCAGTTGCACAAGATAACGGTCGGCAAGATCATTTTGCTTATCATTCAACTTCAAATCTTTATTCGTCAGGAGCTGGAGGCGTGAAAAACCGGTAATATTTTCAAGCAATAAATTCGCGATGACATGTATTTCTGCTTCGGAATACATGTTTGCAAGTGAGGTATTTAGTCTTTCCAGGAAGTGTTGCATGGTGCAAAATTAGTATTTTTCATGACGACACACCCGTATTTTTCAATAAAAAAATCGATTTGCGGTCTGAAATGGAAAAAAGTTCTGTAGTTATTCCACTAAGATCCGGTAAATATTACAGTTTGCATGACATCAAATAATTTTTTACTTTTGTGGTTCTTCGTATATTAATTTCAATAAATCCAAACTGCTATATGAATTTCAGAAAAATCTTTACGGCTTTACTTTTAATACTAATAACAACCAATCTTTCAGCGCAAAAATATCAGAAACGCGAAATGCGGGCTGTGTGGATTGCCACTGTCGCCAATATTGACTGGCCCAGCAAAAGCGGACTTACACCCACTCAGCAACGAATAGAAATGCGTAAAATGCTGGATGATCTGCAAGAATGTAACATCAATACCATCGTGCTTCAGATACGTCCTACCGCCGACAGTTTTTATCCTTCGAACCTCGAACCCTGGTCGAACTACCTCACCGGCAAACAGGGACAGCGTCCTAATCCCTATTACGATCCGCTTCAGTTTATCATTGAAGAAGCTCATAAACGCTGCATGGAAGTTCATGGATGGGTAAACCCTTACCGTGTAACCAACACTGCAGGACAGATTAACCGCCTTGGCAAAAGCCATGTTTACTACAAAAACAGAGATCTGATTGTAAAGTATGGTGATAAATACTATTTCAATCCCGGTTTGGATGAAACTCGTGAATTTCTCAATAAAGTGGTGGAAGATATTGTAGGCCATTACGACATTGACGGACTACACTTCGACGACTACTTTTACCCCTATCCCGAAGGGAGCAGGGATTTTCCGGATGAAGATACTTTCCGGGCTAATCCGCGCGGATTTACCAGTAAAGCCGACTGGCGCAGGAACAACGTGAATATGGTCATTGAAGAACTACAAAAGACCATCAAGGATCTTAAACCCTGGGTTCAGTTTGGAGTAAGTCCGTTTGGTGTATGGCGCAATGACAATTCCGATCCGCAAGGCTCTGCAACCCGCGCTGGAATAACCAACTATGACGATCTCTATGCCGACATACTGAAATGGCTGCGCGAAGGAACCATAGATTATGTAGTTCCGCAACTTTACTGGGAAATAGGGAAAAAAGTGGCCGATTATGAAGTACTGGTGAAATGGTGGTCGGATCACTCATACGAAAAAAACCTTTACATCGGACTTTACGCTTCTGGACTGTATGAAAATAAAACTGAAGCCTGGAAAAAAGGAAACGAAGTAGCCCGCCAGCTGAAGATGAACCAGAGTTATCCAAAAACCGAAGGAGCAGTATATTTCAGTGCAAAAGCCCTGCTGAAAAACCCTAAAGGTCTGGTTGATACACTGAAAAACAATTACTACAAATTTCCGGCGCTGCAGCCCATCTGCCGCAACATAAAAGGGGAAGCTTCGGCTCAACCGCAAAATATCCGTGTAGTGAAAGACGGCAAAGAGGCATATATACTCTGGGATGAAGTGGATGAGGATGGAGGCTGCAAAGTGGCTTACTACGTGGTGTACGGTTTCAAAGGCAAGAAAATAGGTGATCTGAATGACCCCGAAAACATTGTGGCAATAACCACTGAAAACTGCGTTGATTTGAATGCGTACGAAAAGAAATTCAAAGGACGTTGCTCATTTGTGGTTACAGCTGTCAACCGATTCAAATGGGAAAGTCAGCCAACGCAGGGAGTAACAAGGAGGATGTAGATAGATTAAGAGAACAAAGACTTTTAGAACCAGGAACCAAGACTTATAGAGGCAGGACTAATAGAAGCAGGACCTTTAGAACCAAGGACTTTTAGAGCCAAGACTTATAGAAAAAAGAACAAAGAATAAAGACTTTTAGAACCAATAACTCATTAACTTAATAACCAATAACCAAAACTTCTCCTATTTCTGTGTCCATCAGTCTTGGTTCCTGGTTCTAAAAGTCTATGTTCTATCAAAAAAATTTCCGGAAAGTGCATCCACTCTTCCACTCACTGCATCCGTAAGCGGTTTTGCCTTTGATGATTTTGCCTTTGCCGCAGACGGGACAAACGGTTCCGATCAGGTCATCGGGGATTTCGGTTTGCATGGATTGCGCGACGAGCTGCGCTTTGGTGCGGTTATCGCTTTTCACGTTGAAAACAATTTCGGAAACCATCGCTTTTAGTTCGTTGAGGAAATCCACAGCCTGATATTCACCTTTCTCAATCTGCCGGAGTAATCTGTATCAGTTCCACGCCGGTATCGGTTGCAATCAGGTTTTTACGTTCCTTGCGGATGTAATTCCGTTTGAAAAGGGTTTCGATGATAGCCGCGCGGGTAGAAGGACGTCCGATGCCGTTTTCTTTAAGTGCATCGCGTAATTCATCATCATCCACCAGTTTACCGGCAGTTTCCATGGCTCGCAGCAGGGTTGCTTCTGTATAAGGTTTAGGTGGTGAAGTCCACTTTTCGGATAAAGTCGGTTCGTGAGGCCCGCTTTCGCCTTTGGTAAAAATGGGCAGTGTTTTTTCATCCTCTTCGGCGTCTTCCTTATCCTCCTGCGTGGCTTTGGCAAAAACCACCCGCCAGCCT
>JAFNAU010000061.1 GCA_017860335.1 Bacteroidota bacterium | reverse complement strand
TACTGCAAGGAAATAATACAGTCAGTCTTTTCTACAGTAAATTCATATTATTGGCATTCATAATGGTTATCGTGTGCGGAAACGCAAAGGGGCAGACAAGGATGCAGACAGCTACCGGGAATACCGGAAGTTCTGCTGCTAATACTTTTACTGTAACTCTTAACTCTGCACCTGCAAATGGAAATACGTTGATGGCAATAGTCTCTACACGTGGAAATACAGACAGCCGGATGATTTCCATATCGCAAACAGGAGCAACCTGGACACGTGCTGTTCAAAAAACAAATACAAATGGTGTGACAACTGAAATCTGGTATGCACCTAATACCACGAGTGCTGTTACAACTGTGAGAATTAATCTTGCAGCGTCACTTTGCGCAGCTGCTGTGGTAATGGAATACAGTGGTATATTAACAACAAATCCGTTGGATAAAACAGCATCTGCCACTGGAAACAACAATAGCCCACTTACGGGTACTACAACAACAACCACGCAGGCAAATGAACTCTGGATAGGGGGGGTAGGATTTATGAATAGCAATTATAATATACAAGGAAATCCAGCAAATTACTTCACTAATATTACTTCTGCAAATTCAAATTCAGGTTCAGGTTCATGGTGGTGGTGGACGCCGACACCAGATAATGATGCAAAGGTGTATGCTTTCGAAAAGATTGTAACTTCTACTGGGCAAGCTTCAACTGGTGGTACGTTAAGCAATTCTACAAATTGGTCCGGAGCAATTGCAACTTTTATTAAACAACCACCACCTCAACCCCCTACCATCACCAGCTTCACTCCCAAGAGTAGTTGTGCAGGTTCTACAGTTACAATTACTATAAATGGAACCAACTTAAGCGGTTCAATTACATCAAACACAGGAACACAAATCGTAGCTACGATTAAACCAACAGCAACCGGAAAAGTTACTGTAACAACACCAGGAGGAACTGCAACAAGAGATGACAGTTTTACTGTAAGTAATTCAGTGCCTGCGGCTGCGGGTGCTATTACCTATGTCTGGACATACATGGGTGCCGGTGCAACTCTCAACGGTTCGGTAAATACAGTGGTAACCACTACAAATAGTGTTAGTATTAACTTCAGCGCTACAGCTACGACCGGATTCTTGAATGTAAAAGGTCAAAGTCCATGCGGAGTGGGTACTGTTTCTCCCAATTATGCCATACAGGTAAATTCATTGCCTCCCAATCCCATCCGTGAAATTATTACCAACGAAAATTGTCCGGGTGATAAAGACGGAGCTATCAAACTCAAAATACCAACTGCTCTGATATTTGATGGCCCGATACCAGGGGTAACGAAAGAAGTAAGTAATCTGGATGGTAATCCGGCTTACAACGACGGAGTAAATCTTAACGGTAGTTTACTGAATAATCTTACAGGCTTTACAGTGGAAGGCTGGGTTAATACCGATGTTACCGTAGGTAATGTGGCCCTTTTCGGACAGAATAATGTCATTGAAGTGGGTTTCTTTAATAATAAAGTTGAGCTTTATTCGATAGGAATTAAAGCTGGTAATTGTGTTTCTGACATTGAATATCCCATTGATGGCAAGTGGCATCACATTGCAGGTACAGGTGATAAGTATAGAATGAAAATTTATATCGATGGCATTCAGTATCGCGATTGGGTGTATGATGCTGCAGATCAGGTAACTAATTATGGATCAAGTACGTATCTGACAAGAATAGGCCGGCAGGTTTTTGACGATACAGACTTACAGCCATTCACCGGTCAGATTGTTAAGGTGGGCTTCTGGAATTATGCCATGACACAGCCTCAGATTGCTGCGCTCGCTGGAGGTGGTTTTCATGATTATACAAGTTCAGATGCCGGACTGATAGCCGGTTACAATTTCTATGAAACAACCGGTGATGTCACCCTTGAACCGGTATCTAGTACCTCCTCAACCATTCCGATGGGAACTCTTGTTAGAACCCCGCGATGGAATGAAGTGTACGATTATGTGTGGACTAAAACAGATGGTGGAACTTATAGTGGTGCTGCTACTAAAAATATAAAACTGATTGAACGGGGTGACTATAATGTAACGGTTGCATCCAAATATGGTTGCGGAACTAATTCAGCTACATTTACCGTTACGGGTAAAAATAATTACTGGACAGGCGCAGTCAGCACCGATTGGGGTAACAAAGATAACTGGACCTGCGGAGTAGTCCGCGAAGGGAAAGATGTGGTCTTTGCCACTTCAGTAAATAATCCTTCAAAACCGGCTGAGAAAGATTTGGAATTACTGGATGCCAATCATACGATTGGCGATCTTAGAAATGAAACTTCGCTGGTTACTGTCATACCACCCGCAAGGATACTGACAGTACAGGGCAAAGTTTACGGTTCGGATACCGATCCGAAAAAGATACTTATTAAGGCGGATTCGTTAAAAGTTAACGGCAGTCTGATATTTACCAATCCGGAGCTCAATCCGGCCGTTAAAGCTACGGTGCAGATGTATGCCCGTGGTTTGAAGGATAAGCCCTGGTCGTGGTATGACCCTATATCCCGTCAAACTTTTTCAGGCTCGTACCGCTGGCAATTTTTCGGTGTCCCGGTTTCAGATTCCGGTACCCTGGCGAGCAATTCGAGTTTGTGGGGCTCATATATCAGGAAGTACAATGAAAATAAAAATCTGAATGCATATTATCAGAAATGGGAAGACCTGGGAAATAACGATGTGCTTAGTCCGTTTACCGGCTATGAGATTACCCAGGATAAGCCAAAAATGGTTACCTTTAGTGGAAAACTGGTTACAAATGATGTGACTCTTTCACTCACAAAAACGACAGATGTCAATTCTACAAAAAATTACGGTTCGGGTTACAATATCTTTGGCAATTCGTTTACCGCTCCCATTGATATAAAACAATTGGTATTCGGAGACGATGTGGATGCAACTGTTCATATTTACAATACCGGCAGCCTGAAGGAATGGGGAAATGCTCCCAGAGGTGGTACTCAGGCCGTGGTCGGTGCTTATATGGCAATATCTAAAGACCTGGCAGGCATAGGAATACCCCGTGACATACCTTCCATGCAGGGCTTTCTGGTGAAAGTAAAAGATACAGGAGGAGCGAATGCTACTGTCACCATACCTTATAATGCTATCAGGAATATTTCGGCTATTCCCGATTTAAGTTTGCAGCATGTCAAACGATCCGAAAATGAGGGAGATATAACCTATATGACTGTCGATGTGACGTGTGCCAGCGGCGTTGACCGTGTGTGGTTGTACAGTGTACCCGGTAAATCGCACGGCTACGACAATGGATATGATGGCGAAAGAATAATGCTGGCTACGGGTGTGGCTCTCTATGCTGATGAACTGAGTGGTAAGTACCAGTTGAATGCTGCTGAAGACCTCGACGAAACCTATCTGGCATTTCGTGCAGGCAATGAGAGTGATTACACACTGAAAGTTGACAAGAGTAAACTGAACGGATACGAAACCCTTTACCTATGGGATTTGAAAACGGGAGCTGAAATAAATCTGTCCGCTGTTGATACAGCGACATATCATTTCAGTGCTTCCAACAATCAGGAAGCGGAAAAACGCTTTGTGCTAACACGCAGAAGTAAAACCGGCATTGAACCGAACATTCAGCACTTAATCACCATCTATTCGGCAGGTAAAACTATCTGGTTGAATAATATATCGGATTCGCAGGGAATTGTCGAAGCTTTCGAACTCACCGGTAAACAAATCTATTCCGGTACGATACAGGCACGGCAAAAGAAGCAGGTTGAACTGAATCTGCCCGAAGGTGTTTATGTTATCAAAGCGAAGACTGAAGAAGTGAACGTGGTTCGTAAGGTGCTGATAGGTAAAAATCAGTAGCGAACAAATGCTGTTCTGACAGCAGGGATGATAATAAAATTAGAGGAGAAAGAAGTATCAGACAGAAAATTTTCATAGTGTTTATAATGTCAGTTGTGGTCTTTGGGGGCTATTTGGTGTTTTTAGCCAAAAATCCGCTCTTCAAAACTGCAACTCCAGTTTATGTCTCGTTTAATGGACAGGGCATTGAAGCTGCCGGCCGTTCCGATTTGTCGCATCCCAGCCTGAAAAACAAGAAACTGAAATCGCCCAAGGATCGGAAAGAACTGGACATGAAACCCGACCTGAAGGAAAATCCGCTGATGAAGCTGGAACAAATTGTTGCCGGAGAAGCCGAAACTTTTCTTGATCAAACAGGTGGAGCAGGTGCTGCTCCTGCCGCCCGTAAATCAATTTCAAGCTCATCGGGTTCAGCAGCTGGCAGTGGTTTCATGCTGGTAGTTGCATCCCGTTCGGGAGGTAAAAGCAGCTCTGGCAGCACTCAGATTTCAGCCATGTCCCCCTCAAAAGTAAATCTGGTAACCACACCCGGCATCCGAAGCGGTGCACCCGATGGTACCGAAGGAATTAATGACGGTGGTGACCCGGGAGGTGATCCTACTAAACCTCCCATTCCTGTCGGTGATGGATTTTATGTTTTGTTGATACTGGTGGCAGGTTATGCATTTGTTCACAGAAAAAGAATAAATGAAAAATAAATATGCCTGTCTACCCTCCCCCCGAATCTTCCAATCCGAAATAGTTCTGATAAATAGGGGAAGACAGGGATAAATTGTCGGGAAGTTAAAAAAATGATGAAAAACTATTTCTGAAATCGAGACCATTCTTCGAACGTTTTGTAATTTAAGCCCCTCTCTGCATGGAGAATAATTTAACATGAATTCGGCATAAGATATTCTTTAATACTGATGACCGGCAACCACTTTATTCAATGGAATTTACACAGAGTGTCTTTGGTAAATTATTTGGTGACTGAGGGTACATATCACAGAAACTTCAAGAATTTCTTTTTCTCGATGACATACAATTGATTACAAAAATGAGAAATAATATGGAAGGAGGAGAAATTCCATTGAAAGATAAACTTATCTTCAGAAAAAGAGCTGTTATTGAAACCGCTAATGATGAGTTGAGAAATATATATCAAATTTGAATATACCAGACATCGTTCATTCACCAATTTTATTACAAACTTGATTGCAGTTTACTTACTTATAGCTTTTTACCGAAGAAACCATCAATCAATGTTGATTTCATTGATCAAGATCAGCTTATATTATTCTAACCTTATATCGAACTCACGTTGGGTTTACGAATATAAAAAAATACTGATTCTTTTATTGGGATAAGAAATGGATTAAAGCTGATGAAAAGCATGTTACTGAAAGTAAAGAACTCTATTTTGATAAAATACTATCAAATACAATTTATCTTCTTGTTCCTGAATATTCTCAAAATAAAGAACGGATTCTTACGTTTAACGATAAAAACGAGTTAGAGTATTGGTGAAATTTGTATAGTTTGGCTTTTATATCAATATCATCTGTTGCTCTGGAAGGAACCCAGCAAAGCGGACTGCCTTTTGAACTGAAAATCGCCAATCTGGCCCAGGATGGTTAGATGCTCGAAATTGCACGGCGAGCTGCCTACGATATACTGGAGAAAGACCCAACGCTCACAAGTTCGGAAAATCAAATTTTCGTCAGACAACTTAAAAAATTGAAAACAAACACGATAAATTGGGGCGCTATTAGTTAAAAAAATATTTTTAATGCAAATGCGCTTTGTCTATTAATTTGAATTTCTTTATCTTTGAGAATATTTTATTTTTGAATTAAAAGTTCAACGTAAAAGTAAATGGAAAAAACCCTGGTCATCATCAAGCCTTGCGCCCTTCAACGTGCCCTTACGGGAGAAGTGATTAAACGCTTCGAACAAAAAGGACTTCGCCTGGCAGGTATCAAAATGATGCAGCTCGATGACAGGATTTTACGAGAGCATTATGCTCACCTGGCCGAACGTCCCTTCTTCCAACGCATTAAAGACTCGATGATGATTACTCCGGTGATAGTTACATGCTGGGAAGGAAAGGATGCTGTGAAAGTTGTACGCGCCATGACCGGTTCAACCAATGGTCGTGATGCAGTACCCGGAACAATACGCGGTGATTTTAGTTTAAGTGTGCAGGAGAATATTATTCATACGTCCGACTCTGTTGAGACTGCTGCTGTGGAACTCGCACGTTTTTTTAGTGATGATGAGATTTTTGCTTATAACTATCAGTCGCTGCCATTTTTATACGCTAACGACGAAATTTAACGCCAATGCATTTTAAATTATTATTTCTTACATCAATAGTAAGCCTGATTTCAATTAATACAAATGCGCAAATTTTTGCGGTAACAGCCAATGCAGCTCCCGAAAATATGAAATCGGCTGCTAAAAAAGTATTTCCCTTACAAAAACAAAATTTCCCCTCCGTAGCCGACACCACCAACATCTACAACGACATGTTGAATGACGAATCGGACGACTTGATGGAGAACCACCCTGCCGGTGATATTTACAACGACATCTGGTCGAGCGAACGGATCAATCCCTACAAAGTACCGATTGAAAGCCTGCCTGATTCTGTCTTTATAAACTGTTCGGATTTTGTTATGCCAGTGTCAGGCGGCAGAGTTTCGTCCAAATTCGGCCCGCGCCGGTACCGCTATCATTATGGCATTGACGTAGCCATCAAACCGGGTAATGAAATTCGTTCGGTGTTCAGCGGTAAAGTTCGCATCATTGATTACGAACCGGGTGGATACGGCAACTATGTAGTAGTACGTCACGATAACGGACTGGAAACGGTATATGCTCATCTCAGTTTTGTAAAAGTAAAACTCAACCAGGCCGTAAAAGCCGGTGAAGAACTCGGACTTAGCGGAAACACTGGCCGTTCGACCGGACCTCACCTGCACTTCGAAACCCGCTACGTAGGCAACGCCTTCAATCCGGGAACCCTTATTGACTTCTCTGAAGGCAAGGTGTATGCATCGCATTATATGCTCACAAAACGGAAAAACTTCTACTATCAGCAATCTGTCAGAGCACAGACACTGGCTAAATACTATAAAGTACGTAAAGGCGACAATCTCGGAAGAATTGCAGCCCGTAACGGAACCACTGTTACCAAACTCAAAAGGCTCAACGGTATTGCAAAAGCCAACAAGCTCAAACCCGGCCAGAAGCTGAGAATACGCTAAGACTTTATTATTAAATATATACAGATGAGGATATCCGAAATCGGATATCCTCATTGTTTTTTAGTATTATAAGCAGGTGAACTTTTCAAAATTATCCGCGAAGCAGTTTGTTGAATTGATACTAATATTCAAATCAGTCATAAACGGCTTTATTTTTAGCCGTTCTACTATTACCTGACGTATAAACACCAATATCGGTACCATTGAATTTATTCAAATTACTTTCCGAAATGCAGCTGTGGTAAAGTTATACGAACAGGTCCTTGTAAAAGGCCACACAGTTTTTCATTCTTTTGGCATCATCAGCAGGGTAGCATTGATTTGAGTTTCTCTTTCTTCGTAGTCTTTTTTAATATATTTACCTGAAACGCGAATGCTGTAAGGACCTTTCGGATTCAACAGATATTCTTCGAGTGCTTTGCTGTCTGGTATCGAGAGGGGAACAATAATTTCATGGTATTCCTGATCATTTTTTTGAATAGTACTTCCCATAACACCATGCGCAAGCTCGTATTTCGGATTTACTTCTTCGGAAAACGAAGTCAGTTCTCCGCACGAATAGTCTCTCCTCTGACCGACTCTTGTGGCAGTGGTTCTGTATTTTGACGATTGGAACAGTAACCGCGCATTCGATCCGGGGGTGATGACAAGGCAGTATCTCGGGCTGAGACTGGTGAGTGTCGTGTTTCCGGTTTCAATCCCCCGTTCGAGAGCAATGCTAACCCGAATGTCCATTCCGTTGCTGCTACCTTCAATCTGCTCAGTCATATCCAGTTGCAGTTTGTCCTCACAAGGCAGATAAGTGGAGTATTCCGATTTGCTTCGTACCGAGACAGGTTCTCCTGCCTTGTCTTTCATTGTCAGCCCGTCAACAATGCTGAACTCGTCCAGTTCCAGCGCTCTGCTCAACATTTCGCTGCTTTTGTTTATCTGAATAATACGTTCGGGGATGATAGTCAGATCCAGCGGCGATACTGCAACCGAATGAAAAGTACTTTTACCGTGCTCAGTGTTTGCCAGCGTGGGATTTCCGGTTTTGGTAAACTCCTGAATCTCTATCTCTCCGGTTAATTCGGTTATTTTCTTTTTCACCTTTACCGGTACGATCACATCGTCCACCCTGATTATCTTTTCACTGGGTGCAGTAGCTTTGGCAAAACAACGGATGCTGTACTCCGTATTTTTATCGGGTGTCTTGTGCTTGAACCTGACCATTCCATACTGATCCGTTTTTGTTTCCTGCATATCGAGACTTCCCTCATCGCATCTTGCTGAAATATCGGCATCTTTTACAGGCTTGCCATCAGTATCCTTCAGCTGATACATTAACAATACTTCCTCTTCCGGTTTGGCTTCAATAGTTTTTTCCTTCATCAGATACACCAGGTCAGGACAAATGGTTTTTCTGTTGTCATCTTCCCTCACTTTCTTCTCGTAGTCGGTAATGATGTCAATCAACCGGCGTGAACCTGTACCTGATGCACCCAGACTTAATGCAGCTGTCATACCGGCAAATTTGGCTTCAGAAGGATTTGTAAACGTTGAATTTGCTTTTGCAACCTGAAGTCTTGTATTTGCCGTAACCAGATAGAGAGTAATATTGTATCTGCCGGTACCTGTTTCTTTCAGTTCACCCCATATCATATAGTCGATGTTGGAGTATGGACCCTGACCGGGACCAATCAGCACCTGTTCAGTTGCCGGTTTCAGAACTCGTACAGGTTGAAAGTCAAGGCTGAAAAATTCATTTGACGCCCTCGAATTCAGAAGCAGCTGTTCTACACAACCGTCACTGGCCTGATAAAGCTCTGGTGAGGGGTTTGGTACAGTTACAGCAATATCATACACATATACCATCCGCTGACAATTTTTGCCAAAAGCGGTTATACCTGTCATGCTGAGTAAAATAATCAGGATCAGACTGATTTGTCCCGGGCTCTTTCGGAATACTTTTTCTGAAATGTTTTTCATGTGTATATTTTTTATTTTAATAATTATTGCCAGATGAAACACGCCATTAAACATGTCCTCTTATTTGAGAGTTTTCTCAATGGTCTGTTACATGCTCTTTAGTCTGACTAATCGTTTACCTCAAAAATTTTAATCACTGCACCAGGTATCGTAAGTATGTCATATTCATAAATCTTACGCAATTCAGGCAGGGGTGGAACAACGTTATTTGCATATAAGGGCTGTTTTATTGGTTTGCTCAGAAACAAAGGATTTGTGTTCGTTCCTTCTGCGTTTTTCAATCCGGCGCCTCTCAACGGAATATACGAGCGAATACGCAGATTACCGCCTGCTGACGAACGAATCCGCGCTTCAGTCAGTTTTCCTTTAGTCCATTTCATATCAACTTCGAAACCTCCGCGGGCTTTCAATCCCGTGACTGACCCTGCTGACCACACATCCGGAAGTGCAGGCAAGAGATGCAATGCCCCGTCGTGGCTTTGGAGAAGCATTTCGGCAATTCCGGCAGTCAGTCCGAAATTTCCGTCAATCTGAAAGGGCGGATGAGCATCAAACATGTTGGTATAGGTATGCGTGTCCTTCGAGTCGGGTTCAACCAGGGTTAACATATTGGATATTAGTTTGTACGCATGATTGCCATCGAGCAAGCGTGCCCAGAAATTTATCTTCCAGCCAATAGACCAGCCCGTGGCCTGGTCACCCCGGAAAATAAGCGATTGTTTGGCTGCCTGAAAAAGTTCAGGGTCCTTATACGGTGAAATTTGCACACCCGGATACAAACCGAAGAGGTGAGACACGTGTCTATGCTCCGATTTCGGGTCATCCAGATCCTCCAGCCATTCCTGTAACTGATTGTACCTGCCAATCTGCATGGGAGGCAGGCGGTCAATTGTTTTTTGCAGCCTTTCGGAGTATGTTTTGTCGCCTCCCAGAAGATCATTTGCCGCCCGTGTGTTCGAGAGTATTTCAAAGACTATCTGATTATCCATGGTGCATCCGGCTGTTATTGTGGAGCCTCTGTATTCAGGACTGTTCTCCGGCGAAATGGAAGGACAGGTTACGAGCCAGTGATTCGACGGATGTTCAGTCAGAAAATCGAGGAAGAAATCGGC
>JAFNAU010000237.1 GCA_017860335.1 Bacteroidota bacterium | reverse complement strand
TCGAAGAAGCGTTTTTTTGCTTTCAGGTAATTTTCAAAAGTCAGGTGATAATCGATGTGATCCCGTGTCAGATTCGTGAAAATAGCTCCATCGAACTCCAAACCCGCTATCCGTCTTTGTTCCACAGAATGTGAACTTACTTCCATAAAAGCATATTTACAGCCCGCATCCACCATTTTAGCCAGTAATGCGTTTAGTTCCAGAGCATCGGGAGTAGTATGGGTAGCTTCAACGGCATCGTCATTGATATAATTGCACACGGTCGAAAGTAAGCCGGATCCATAGCCCAGTTTACGGAAAAGTTTATAAAGCAGGGTGGCAATAGTTGTTTTGCCATTGGTTCCGGTAACACCTACCAAAGTCATTTTTGATGATGGAAAACCGTACCAGCAAGAAGCAATATGACCGAGTGCATCAGCGCTGTTTTTAACCTGAATACAGGTAATTCCGTCGCTTAACTCAGTTGGTAATTCTTCACACAAAACAGCAGCGGCACCTTTTTCAACAGCCATAGGGATAAATTTGTGACCATCGGAAGCGGTGCCCCGGGTAGCAACAAACAAATTGCCATTTTCTACCAGGCGGGAGTCGAACTGTATTCCGGTTATTTCAATATCTGATTTACCTGTAATTTGCTCGATGAATATATCTTGTAATAAATCTGCTAAATTCATGCTGATTTTTATTAATTTGGTTGATTTATTTGAATGTTAAAGTTATGGACTGCCCTCTGTAGGCTGTTTTTCCTGATGCCAGACTTTGAGAAATTACTTTCCCCAAGCCCGAAACACTTACTTTAAGTCCCAGTCGCTCACACAGATATACAGCATCTTTCGCGCCCATACCGGTCAGGTCGGGTACTGTGTTGTTGTTAATGCTAAGTTCGTTAACCTGAACCGTTTTCCCGTCGCTTGTGGTTCTAACCCAGTCGCTTTTTCTGCCGGTATACTTTTGGTTCAGACTGGTCATTACAGTATTTAAAGCATCCAGTTTACCCGATTTCAAAACAGGCTTTTTGATATCCAGATAATTACTGTCTACAGGCATGGTTTGAACAGTGGCAACGGTGTCAATAGCCGAAATCCGTTCTGCAATGTTTTTTACCACCACACCTGCCATCAGCCCACCTGAAGGATAACCAATTTTTGGTTCACGAATCACGACGAGGCAGGTATATTTTGGCTTGTCGAACGGGAAAAATCCGCAAAATGAAACCTGATGTGATGTTCCACCGGATTTATAACCCTGTGATCCTTTTGAAATCTGTGCTGTGCCCGTTTTGCCTGCTATCCGTACATAGGGAGAATGTACAGCTTTGCCTGTTCCGTATTTTGGATTTTCTACTACACCCAATAAAGCCTGACGTACATCCTTAAGCGTCGAAGGTTTGCAAATGCGTTCGTTGATGGTTCGTGAAGTAAATTGTTTGATGATTTGTCCGTTTTTACTGATCGATTTTACAAACAGTGGCTCAATGTATTTGCCGTTGTTGGCTATTGCATTGTAAAATGCGACGGTATATATCGGAGGTATCTGAACTTCGTAACCGATGGACATCCATGGCAGGGTACTTTGTGACCAGTAACTTGCCTGGTCGTTTGGGTGACGGATGTTTGGCGCGGCTGTACCCGGAATGTACAAATTGAATGGCTCGTTCAGTTTCATTTTATACAGCTTATTGACAAATGCAGCCGGATTGTTGCCGTAAGCATTTACTATTGTTCTTGAGATACCTATATTGGATGATGCATTCAACGATTGTTCAAGTGTAATGTCATGATAACCACCTTTTTTTGCGTTGTGATCTTTCATAATTGCCCTTCCGTAAGGGTAAATACCATTGCCAGTTGCAATAACATCGCTAAGTTTTGCTTTACCGTCGTCCAGCACAGCCATGAGAGATACCGTTTTAAATGTTGAACCCGGTTCAACTTTATCTGAAACAGCTCCATTTTTGTTTTCTGTGTAACTCCCGTCAGCGTTCCGCTGCATATTTACAATGGCCTTGATTTCTCCGGTTGCTACCTCCATCAGAATGGCGTAGCCTGTCTGAGCTTCAATTTCTTTCAGCTTGTCAATCAGGGCTTTTTCTGCAATATCCTGCATATCCACATCGATTGTAGTGGTGATATCCATGCCGTCGACCGGGGGAACTTGTACAATTTCTTCCCAGCGGTTTGCAACTTTTTGTCTTGATGATACACCCGGAGAGCCTCTGAGTATTGAATCGAAACTTAGTTCCAGACCGTTTTTCCCGCCTTTCGTTTCATCGGCATAAATATCGCCGATGGTGCGTGAAGCCAGTGTGGTAAAAGGTTTTACACGCCGGAACATTTCTTTTGTCAGCAAACCGCTTTTATTTTTGCCCAGTTTGAAAAGCGGAAATTTCTTTATGTCTTTTAGTTGAGCATAAGATATTTTTCCTTTATAGAATGCATATTCACCTTTTCCTTTCCGGTAAGCAGATTTAATATCCCGCTTGTATTCGGCCTGAGTTTTGTCTTTGAAGTAATCAGCCAGACAAAGTGATAGAGAGTCAATATTTTCTTTGAATAATTTTCCGTCTTTTTCCTGCAATGCAGGCACACGGAGATCCATGAAGACGTAATAAGTAGGTATAGAACTTGCCATCAGTCTGCCGTCGGACGAGTAGATGTTTCCCCGGTTCGGCAGAACGATGATGTCTGTTTTTTTATTTTTAGTTCCTAAAGCCAGCCATCCTTTGCGTTCCACAGTCTGAATCACTACAATATTATATATAACGAGCAACATCAGTAAAATTATAAAAATGTAAACTGCTGCAAATCTGCTTATTATATTTTTGCCGGGATCAGACATTGTTGATGGTGAATTAGTTAATTATATATTCTTCAACGATAGTTGTGTCGTTTTCAATTTTTTTTGTAGCTTCCTGTTCCTCTTTTTTCTGTAAGAGCAACTCCTGATCTTTTTCTGGGTCTGGTTCCGTGATAATCACTGGCGCATAAGGGCTTTCCTTCAGGTTTAATCCTTTTTCATTGATAAAATTCATCACATAAGTACGGCGGCTGAGCGTTGTGAGCTGTGCCGATATGGTTAGCGATTCGTATTTAATATCTTTCAGTTGCTGTTTCAGCTTCACTTCGTGTGAAACCTGTGTTTCGCAATAGAAACGATTATCAATGTATATAAAAGCCAGAAATGCTACCAGTATAAAAAGTGCATAATGTTTTTGTATAAATTTCTTTTTCAGAATATTTCCATTCAGAATATCTCTGAGTGTACTCGATTTGATATCCGAAAAGTCTTCACTGCCCTTAATTGTCTCTGATATTTTTTTGAACCAGTTCATATTATTGTTTTTCAGCGATTCGGAGTTTTGCGCTTCTTGCGCGTGGATTTTGGGCAATTTCTTCGTCCGATGCCACGATTACTTTGTTATTTACAGCCTTCA
>JAFNAU010000236.1 GCA_017860335.1 Bacteroidota bacterium | reverse complement strand
CGTTGTGGTAGTCGGCAACGGTATCGAACTGGCTGAACGGCTTGCCAAAAAACTGGGAAAGAAAGCCAAATTCGCGGTATTCAAGACTTACGGAACAGCACAGGTAAAAACTCCAGAATGGGAAGTGGAGTTTGTTGGCGCCCGCAAAGAATCCTATTCGCATGACTCCAGAAATCCTGTTGTAGAGACAGGTACCCTTGAGGATGACCAGAACCGCCGCGACTTCACCATCAATGCACTGGCTCTCTGCCTCAACAAAGATCGTTTCGGTGAGCTGGTCGATCCCTTCAACGGCCTGCAGGACTTGCTGAATTTTGTCATTCGCACGCCATTAAATCCCGACATCACTTTTTCGGACGATCCGTTGCGCATGATGCGTGGCATCCGGTTTTCGGCGCAACTCCGTTTTTTCCTCGAAACAAATACTTTTGATGCCATTGTTCGTAACCGAAACCGAATCAGCATCATCACCAAAGAACGTATTGCCGACGAGCTGAATAAAATCATGCTCTCACCCAAACCATCGGTGGGTTTTGTCCTGCTCGAAAAAACCGGACTCCTCGAACTCATCTTTCCGGAACTGCTTGCGCTGAAAGGAGCCGAGACAAAAGACGGCATCGGACACAAGGATAATTTCTATCATACGCTGGCCGTCCTCGACGAACTGGCCACGCACACCGACAACCTGTGGCTGCGCTGGGCTGCCCTGCTGCATGATATCGGAAAGCCACGTACCAAGAAATTCGACAGAAAACTCGGATGGACATTCTACAATCACAACTTTATCGGCGAAAAAATGATACCGGAAATCTTCCGGAAAATGAAACTGCCAACCAATGAAAAAATGAAATACGTGCAGAAAATGGTTTCACTTCACATGCGTCCCATTGTTCTGAGCGAAGATGAAGTGACCGATTCGGCAGTAAGGAGGCTTCTGTTTGATGCCGGTGATGATATCGAAGAACTTATGATGCTGTGCGAAGCAGATATCACCTCCAAAAATCAGGAGAAAGTAAAACGCTACCGACAGAATTTTATGCTGGTACGTCAGAAACTGAAAGATATCGAAGAAAAAGACCGTATCCGTAATTTTCAGCCCCCGGTTAGCGGGCAGGAAATCATGGATGTATTCGGGTTGCCTGCATGTGCAACCGTCGGGGATATTAAAATAAAAATTAAAGATGCCATTCTGGATGGTATTATTCCGAACGAATACAATGCCGCTTACGAATACATGCTCAAGATTGGCAAAGAATTGAATCTGACCGAAAAGAAACCGTAGCAACTGGTAAATTTGCCGCGAACCCAAACCATTTGATTGTCACATGCCGCGAAAACGAATTATTGTTCTGATTTTTGCCGTTGCAGTCTATTTTATCTCTGCACCGGCTGCGCCGAAACAGGTTTACATTACCGTGGACAATTCGGGCAGCATGACCGGTGACAAATACATGGTTTCGGCATACACGGCTCAACTTATTACGCTGCTCAATGCCGGTAACGATGTCACGGTAATAATGAATGGCGTTGCCCGAAAAATCCCCGATACTCCGGAAGACATCAAATCACTGCGTATAGCCCAGCCAAACGTCAAACGGGAATGGGGAAGCTCATCTTTCGGAAGCCAGATAGGTGACATCGCTTCCTTCAACGAACTTTTCAAGAAAAATTCGGGCAGGGATCAGTGGCTGTTTGTAATCGGTGACGGCAACTGGAATACAAACCGTTTCCCTGCTATTACAGCAAATTTTCTTAATTTGGTTTCGGATAATCCTCTCAGGATTTTCTTCGTTCCCTATGGCAGCAACGAATATTACCCCGGCGATTTCACCAGTATCATCAGAAAGGTTAGAAATGCCCGTATCCTGAATGGAGCCACTTCGTTCAGTAATGTGTTTAATAATTGCATTGTATTGATTTATTACCTCACCTCAACAGAATGTAAATTACCGACAACGAACCTGGTCGATGAACAAACAGTAGAAGTCAATTCTGTGGTTCCGGCTAAAAAGTACCTGATTTTCTATCAGGATAACCGGAACGAAAATGAACTGCCCGAAATTACTGCAACCATCCTGGATACTGTAACCATGAAAGCTGAATTGCTTGGCAAACCTTCGACCTTCGGTATGCAGTTCAAAAATTATCCTAATCTGCTAAGTTCTGCCTTGTGGAAGGTGGAGAATAAAAGTCGTATTCAATCCGGGAAACCTTTGATATTGAAGTTTGACCGGAAAATTGAACAGAACAAACTGAAGGTTTTTGTCTTTCCTGATGAGACATTCTACACGAAGACAGACAGCATTATACAGATTAGCTCCAAATCCGACAAATTGGTTAAAACCGGAGCTTCATTGGCCAGCATAATTGTTGTGGATAAAAATGAACTTGCCAAAGCACTTGAAAAAACCGTTTATAACACTAAATCAGTTGAAAGCAGTAATGCAGACAAGTATTCAAATGACAAATTCAGATCAAAAATTCAATCCCTGAAACCAAAATCACTTGTAATTCCGGCTCCGCCACTTACACCCGTTACTTTCAGAAAAATTGCCGATGGCAAACCAAGAACCGGTTACTTGCTCCATATCCCGCACAGCAGCATATTTGACCCCGAGAAGCATGAAATAGCGTTTGATCCCGGCTTAAGAATTTTATTTAAAGACATTTCCACCTGGTCGGATTCCGAAAATACAGTATTCCTGCTGGAATCACGTAATCAGCTTACATCTTTGTTTATACCCGATACACTTAAACTTAATCTGAAAATTATTTCAAAGGTCAGCGAAAACACAAGCTACGCGGACAATGACAGAATAATTATCAGAACCGCAACAGTAAAAGATAAAATTCCTGTTGCAAAATTGATAATCAGATTATTTTCATGTCTGCTGTTGATAATTTACCTGTTACTACTTAGCCGTAAAGCCCGATTTAAGAAAGGAGCCATTATTTCTTACCGGTCGGTGGATGAATCAGACCTGAGCATCAATATCACCTTACGGAAAAAAGGAATTACAAACTGGCTCAACCGCTGGCTAAATCCGTTTATACCGGAAAATTCTGAAATAGTTTTTGCGAAGATGGATACGAAAATCCGTTTTACTGCCTGCAGAAAAAAAACAGCAGTCAGGATTCACAAATCTTTTCTGGATAACAGACACTTATATTTCGATCACTATGCATGGAAAGTCAGAAATTATGCCGAGCTCACAGAAGACAACAAACTGATAATCAAAACAAATAATTCCGACACCGGAAAACCGGCCGTTATCACGTACAACCGGATGAAAAATGTTCGTGATGATGTACCAGTTTTCAGGTTTTTATTATTCCTTTCCGGAATTATCCTGATGGCGGTTTTGATTTTAATCTAAGCTGTGGAAGTCGCTACTTTGGCAGAAATCTTTAAAATAAAAAAGCGCTAAAACTC
>JAFNAU010000235.1 GCA_017860335.1 Bacteroidota bacterium | reverse complement strand
AGACCTTATTTCAGACCGGATTTATTACCAGCAAGTTGCAGTTGTTTCATCCGGTTTATCATCTTGTTACCTAACAGATAAATACTTTTAAAAAAACAAACAACCGGTTATTTGATTAACCGGTTGTTTGTAGTATATTTATTGTTTTAGCTAGTTACCTACACTCCGCTAAACATGCTGAAACCTCCATCCACAGGCAAAACTACGCCGGTGATGAATGAAGCTGCATCGGAACAAAGAAATTGTACGGCTCCGTTCAGTTCGTTGATGTCACCAAAGCGGCGCATGGGTGTATTGGCAAGCACTTTCTGGCTGCGGTCTGTGAGCGAGCCGTCGGGATTGATGAGTACTGCGCGGTTTTGGTCGCCAATGAAAAAACCCGGAGCAACGGCATTGACACGTACTTTGTCTCCGTATTTCATAGCCATTTCCATAGCAAGCCATTGCGTAAAGTTAGCCACAGCAGCTTTGGCAGCCGAATAACCGGGCACACGGGTCATGGATTGCAAGGCTGCCATCGAAGATATATTGATGATGCTGCCCGATTTCTGTTCGGCCATAATCCGGCCAAAAACATAGCTTGGATATACGGTGCCGTTCATATTCAGATTGGTTACTTTTTCCCAGTCGGCAATTTTCATATCGAAAAAGCTCTGGTCGTCGCTGAGCGTTGCTCCGGGCACATTCCCGCCCGCAATATTGAGCAAAATATCAATGCGTCCCCATTTTTCAACAATCTGATTTGCCGCATTTTCCAGGCTGGCAATATCCAGTACATTACCCACGATACCGATGGCTTCTCCGCCATCAGCAGTAAGTTCTTTCACCCGTACATCCAGGTTTTCCTGACGGATATCCATAGCCACAACCCTTGCACCTGCCTTAATAAAACTTTTTGCAATGCTTCCACCCAGCACGCCTCCGGCACCGGTTATCACTGCTACTTTTCCTTTAATACTAAATTGTTCGTTCATCATTTTTATTTACTATTTTTTCATTTACTATTTACTATAAACTGTCTTTTACAGCCGCCAAAATACCCGAAACTTCGGCCAGCGCGTACATCCGTCCGTAGAATGAATAGCCCGGATTATCCGATTTCTCGACATCGTCAAGCATCAGTTTGCCATGATCCACCCGCATGGTCAGGCCAGGATGTTCCCGTTCGAAAATACGCACTAACTCCACCAGATGCCCGCGGCCTTCGAGGTGCGAAGCTTCAATGAAATTACCATTTTCAGCTACATCGGTACTTCTTAGATGTACAAAATGTGTCCGTTCAGCAAATCTTCGCGCCATAGCAGGTACATCGTTGTGCAAACCGGAGCTAAGCGAACCGGCACAGAATGTAAATCCATTGTTGGAAATATCCACTGCATTCAATATCCACTCAATATCTTCGGTATTGCCGACAATACGAGGTAATCCGAGTACCGGAAACGGCGGATCGTCGGGATGAATGCAGAGGTTGACATCGTATTTCTGAGCAACCGGAACCACCTCTTTGAGAAAAAATTTCAGATTTTCGCGAAGCTGATCTTTGTCAATACCCCGATACAAAGCCAGCAAATTATTAAACAATTCGACCGGTTTGCTGACATTCCCCTTAAAATTATCGTTGACAAATCCCTGTGTTTTTACAATGATGGTATTCACCAACTCTTCTTTTTCGGCTTCGGTGATAGTTTTTTTCAGCTCATTGACCTGCTCCATTTCTTCGGCTGAATAATCCTTTTCTGCCTCAGGACGGTTTAAAATGTAACAATCGAAATAGGCAAAGCGTATTTTATCAAAATATAGGGTGTAAGTACCGTTGGGAAGTTTGTAATTCAGGTCAGTGCGTATCCAGTCAATCACAGGCATAAAATTGTAAACCACGGTTTTAATACCCGCCTCTCCCAGATTAGCCAGGCTGACCTTGTAATTTTCTATCAATCTGTTCCGGTCGGGACCGGCATATTTGATGCTTTCGCTCACCGGCAAACTTTCTACCACTGACCATCGCAGTCCGAAACTTTCAATATAGCTTTTTACTTCCTCAATTGCTTCCGATGTCCAGATCTCGCCATTCGGAACACCGTGTAAGGAAGTCACAATGCCTTCCACACCGATCTGCCGAAGCATATCCAGAGTTATGCGGTCTTTCTGTCCAAACCATCTCCACGTTTTTTCCATGTTGTTTTTTAAAAAATTTCCCAAAATTAGCAATTTCAGGACAATAAAGTACATCAATTGTGATGCGTTAAATTCAGTTTAATTTTTTTTAAACTATCCAGATCATGTACCGGACGCTCGATATCGTAAGGAATTGGTCGTTTCGAGAAAGTCTGAAAATAAAGCAGGCAAGCGTCCTTCCACCAAACCGCGTCTCGTGCCTGGATGCGAAGTTTCGACTGCACTTCACTGAAACGCTGACTGTCAATCAACTTTTCGGAACGATCCCATATTTTCTGATAGTCCCGCACACCATTTACACCCTTATCGTAAGTATAACATAACTCGTCCCAAAGCGATTGTCCACTTTTCATTTTATAATTCCACGGCAAATGATGAAACCAGAGCAGATACTTATCGGGACATTGCTGCGGATCATTCAGTTGTTCTTTCAGTGGAGAATAATACTGACTCACGGCATTGCTGCCGGAAGTTGTCCGGTCGAAACCAATTCCAAGCGTATCGGCGTTATGATAATATTTTGGCAGCCAGTCGGGTCGTGCTCCCGGCACTTCGCACCAGGGCTCCGGTCCGTAATGATGCCCCCATGCAAAGATATGGTGCAAACCCAGCGGCATCATGTAATCAACGGTAGTCTGATGCGAACTGAGCATCATTTCTTTTATTGGGTTGAAATCTGCAGGTTGCGTTCCTGATTTTGCATTCTGAAAGGTCATTTTTATCCATTCACCGGCAATCTGTGAACTCGTAAGCCGGTTATTCCATGCCAGCCGCCCGAAAGCATACCAGTTGGCCTGCGCAAAATGATGTCCGCACCAGTTGGCATCTTCACCTATGTTTGAAACGCCCGCTATGGCAGTTATTTTCTTATTTGTAATTTCTCCATCGGTAATTTTAGCTATCGAAGAGCCTTCCCCATTGCTGTAAGTCTCCGAGTTTAGAAATTCTTCCCACATCGGTGAGAGGTAAACCAGGTGATTGCTCTGTCCGAGGTATTCCTGAGTTATTTGCAATTCGGGCATCAGGGGTGTTTTTTTCATAGCTCCGAAGAGCGGACTGAATGGCTCGCGAGGTTGGAAATCAACCGGGCCGTTTTTAACCTGAATGATCACATTGTCGCGAAACTGACCATCGAACCGGATAAATTCCTTGTAAGCCAGTTTTGCACGGTCGTCGCCCGGTTCATACACAAAAGCCCGCCACATCACTATTCCGCCGAAAGGTTTCAGTGCATCAGCCAGCATATTGGCGCCATCGGCATGTGTGCGTCCATAGTCCAT
>JAFNAU010000234.1 GCA_017860335.1 Bacteroidota bacterium | reverse complement strand
GCCCATTCCAGTCTATTGGCAACGGTTTTATCGCCCACCATCTCGGTGAGAATGGTGTGGTCATCGGTAAGTTGTATATACTTGAATACTGCCTGCACCAACGAGCTCTCCTGATCAGTTTCCACCGTGTTTTTATGCGCAGCATAACGAGGTTCCAGTTTAGAATACGAAAAATCAGTTTCATCTTTGCCAATCCTTTCGGCAGGTGTAAACCCATCGATAATGTTTCCATCCTCACCTTGCATACGGAAAAAAACCAATAAATTTTCCTTCAGAATGGCTTTGTCATTTACTTGAGCAGCCAGTTCAATAAAAGTATTGTAATCGCGTATCCATACTTCACGGTACCCATCGCCGGCATTAAAACCGGCTTTCATTACCTGCAATGCCTTCAACTTTACCTGTTGAAAATAGGGATTTGTACTTATTTCCTGATTCAGTTATTTACAGACATTATAAGTTAACAACTAAACATTCAGGACATTTGAAGCAAAAGCACTTTTACTTTATCAAAGTGCTGATTATCTATCAATACAGCAGCTCTTATCATAGAAGCAGTTTCTTTTAGTTCCGATAGTTCAATACGAGTGCTTACGGTTTGAACTTTCAACCCTGCGAGCATACTTTGGTTAAAAAGCGGATATGCATTGCTATTATTGCCATCCATTACCAGCACTTCAATGCTCTTGTCCTTCCGGATATCCTCTTTAATAGCTGAAAGTTCCGCATAGGTCACTGGGATTTGCAACTCCCAACAACCAGCGCCACCTTTAATTCTTTTAATAAGCATATCAGGATGGATGGGTGAAAGTATAGGACTGGGTTTCCGGCAGCAAAATTATATATGTTATTAATTGATTTTCCTTAAAAATTTTATTTTCTTCTTATACCATATTGTATCAGGATAACTTTTGCTTACATTCTCAGGCAATAATGTATTCCCACTTTCTGTGAAAATGCCTTTAATGTAATCTAATTCTGTAAATTTTCTAATATCATAGAACTTAAATCCGATACAGATATTTTTCATTTCCTTTTGATTTAATTTGTTTTTTGCAGATATACATCCTTCTAACTTATATTCTTGTTCCGGTGCCAAAGCTATTTCAATAGGCGTACTTCTGATACACTCATCATAAAAATAAATATCATTCCTTTTAAAAATAAAATTTAAAGTTTTACCACAAGTCATACTCCATAAACGAATTGTATCCACTCCATTATTTTTTAGCTTTATATTAATAGAATATGTATTAAAACTATCTGAATGGCATTCAGTATTTTCTGAAATCATTACAGAATTAATCGTTAACCCATTATTTTCGGTTTTTTGACAAGATAGAAGTACAAACAACAAGGGAATAAATAAAATTATTTTTTTCATCGCTGTATGTTTATGTCTCATTATTTTACGTTTTTGTAGAAACTGGCTTTTATATATTCCAAGTGTGGGTGATTATTTACAATTTGCCATCCTTCTGTTCTGCGCAGTCTCCTGACTTTCAATATTCAATAATTTCTTAATTTTTCAACAAATATATGTAAAATTCTTTCATTCAGGTATTTTTGGAGGAAAAAGTCAGGAGTAATGATGTTGTTAATCACCATGAAAACTTCTACGATAAAGTCAAATGACTTTACCGTAGAAGCGGTATTATAGTAATAGCATTGTGATTGAAACCGATATTCCCAAATATCTTAAAATGATATCGCCTCTATGAAGCTTATATATTTCCTGATATTTACAGTTCCGCGATGGATTAAAACCCGAAATCGTTGATTTTGATTTCCTCCTGCTTTTCTTTTTTGAATTTGATGGTGTTGTGTGCTTGCAGTCCTTCCACATATATGGCTTTGTGCGGTTTGGCCGGACAGACATACTCGCAGCCACCACAGCCCACACAAATACTGACATCTGTTTCGGGGATAGTGAGGGCTCCTTTGTATGGAACCATATGTACCGCCTGCGTGGGGCAATGTTCGGAGCAGGCGCCGCAGTTTGTTTCGTCGGTGTAAACAATGCAGTTGTGCTTGATAAACTGTACCTGACCTAGCTGTGTCTGGTGTTTTTGTTCGGTGGTGAGTGGTTGCAATGCTTTCGAGGGGCAGACATCACTGCAAACCGTGCAATCGTAGTTGCAAAATCCGTGATCGAAGTACAGGCGGGGTTGCATCATTCCACCCAGACCATACTCGGTAAATGCTGGTTTGATAACATGCGACGGACATTTGCTTACACAAAGGTGACAAGAAACACATTTGTCCTGCAGGTTTTCCACGTTAATCCCGCCCGGAGGCACAATGGGAAGCTTGCGTTTTATTTCGGTCCTGCCGGTGATATTCTTTGCTTTCTGTGCCATCAGACTGGTTGCAGCAACGGCAGTTACCACGGTGGCTGACAGGAAGCGTCGTTTCGATTCATCGACAGTTCCATTCGCGGGTGTCCCGGTTTTTTGACGGGCAGGTTTGCGGAACGTATAATGCATGGCATCGCGGTTGCAGGCTTCAACGCAATTGAAACAGGTCACACAGCGGCTGTAATCAACCTTTTTCTCCTTCGAATTGATGCAGGATGCTTTACAGCGCATGGTACACAGTCCGCAGCTGTTACATTTGTCGTCGTCGAACTGTACGCGGAAAATGGAATAACGACTGATAAAACCGAGCAGCGTACCAACCGGACAAAGAGTGTTGCAGTAAGTACGCCCGTTGCGCCAGGCAAGCAGGCCTATCCCAGCCAGGGTGGCCAGCGCTATCAGGGTAGAGAGTACGCCCAGTCCGTAAATTCCCACTTTGTAAAAGGTGTAGTTGTCGAAATGAGAGAAAATATACTCCAGCAGATTATTACCGGCCATGTATGCAGGGCGGAAAATATGGGTAACGATACGTCCGTAGGCTCCGTAAGGATCGAGCAGTCCGACCAGAAAGTTAAATCCGAAGACAAACGAAATGACCGTTGCACCCAGTACCGACCAGCGGAGGATGGTTTTTGCTTTACTGAAGGTGTATTTTTTCTTTTTGGTAAATTTCTTCGACAGCCAGGCAACCACATCCTGATATACACCCATCGGGCAGATGAATGAACAATACACCCTCCCGAATACAAACGAAAGAACCAGCAGAACGACCAGTACATCGATATTCAGCGCAAGCAGGGCAGGCACAAACTGTATGCTGCCAAGTTGATGAAAGCCTAAAGACAGAAAACCCGTGAAGTCGAGAAAAAACAGATTAATCAGCACAAACAGCGTCAGCGAAAAACCAATCCGGAACTTTTTCAACATAATAATTGCTTTTTAAGCGGTTGTTACAGTTTAATCTTTTTAATCTTCAGCGCGTCGAGATTCATGGTTCCCAGTTTCAGTTCCTGGGCTTTGGCCAGATGACCCACCTTCGAAAGCGGCATTTCGCGCACCTGATTGAAGAAGTTGGCGGCTGCTGTATCCACTGCAACTATATCCTGCGAGAGGAACAGCCCTTTGGTGAGCACCACATCCGATTCGTTTTTGCCGCGTGGACCGCTTGTTTTCATCATGCGGTAGGCATCCACGACGTTGAGAACGGGACGTTTTTCGTAGGTACACACATCGGCAATGCACTGCTGAAGGTCATTGGCATGGAAATATCCTCTGTCCCACACGATGCCCATGTAATTTTTCATCGACATAGTAAGCTGAGCGCCCCCGTGATTTTTCAGGATGGGCACGTTAATCCATTTATCACAGTTGACGATGGCTTCGTGAATTTGTGCTTTGGTGAGTTTTTTACCTTCGGGGATAGAAACTGGTTTGTAATACGAACTCTGATCGGCAGGGACAACTTTGGCTCCGGCAGCTTTGGCGGCTGCTTCGATGCCGCTGTTTTTATAACATTTCCTCCAGTCGTCGCAGGTATGGTCAAA
>JAFNAU010000060.1 GCA_017860335.1 Bacteroidota bacterium | reverse complement strand
CTGATGCCATTAATCGGATTTTATGCCGGAAAATCGTTTATTCACGAATTAAGCAGTTTCGATCACTGGGTGGCTTTTGCACTATTAGGCATAATAGGAGGAAAAATGCTGATAGAGGGTCTGAAACCCATAGATCCTGATTGCGAAATCACTCCCACTCCTTTCAAACTCAGGTTATTGATTTCACTCGCATTTGCGACAAGCATTGACGCGCTTGCTACGGGTATTATTTTTATTCCATTCCCTGAAATCATTTTATCTGCCGTTTTGATTATCGGAGTTATCAGTTTTGTGTTCACTTTTTTGGGGATGGGAATTGGTATCCGGTTCGGTAAAAGGTTCAAATTCAATGTAGAAATACTTGGAGGAATAATTCTCATCGGAATTGGCACAAAAATACTACTGGAACATCTCTTATTATAAACTACCCATTTTTCACCGATAAAAGATAAAAATAAATTATGAAGTACAATAGCACAACATACACCTGGATAATTATTCTGATTATCTCCTCTTTCTTTTTCTCCGCTGAAGCGCAAACAACGCCAAAATATGAACTTTACGGTTTCATCAGGAATGACTTTTATTATAATTCACGACAGAATGTTGAAGTGATTGACGGGTTTTTTCATATTTTTCCCAAACTGGCAATTAATGATGTTTACGGAAACGATATCAATCAGGTTGCTCAGTCTGAAATGATTAGTGTAGCCAGTCGTTTGGGTCTGAATATCAACGGTCCGGAACTGTTTAAAGCTCGTTCAACGGCTAAAATTGAAATGGATTTTTGCGGCTCTGGCTCTACTTATTTTTTAATACGCCTGCGACAGGCATACATGAAACTGAACTGGAAAAATACAGAATTGCTTGCTGGCCAGACATGGCATCCGCTTTTTGGAAATGTAGTTCCTACAACTCTTTCGCTAAACTCCGGATCCCCTTTTCAACCCTTCAATCGCAGTCCTCAACTGAGAGTAAAGCAAAACCTGACTTCAAGCCTGTCTGTTAGTCTTGCTGGAATTTATCAGATGCAATATACTTCGTACGGACCTGAAGGTAAATCGAACATTTACATGAAACAAGCAATGCTTCCCAATATTTATCTGGGACTGGAAAATTCCGGAAAACATTTTACCGGAGGTATCGGACTGGACTATAAAACTTTAAAAATAAACAAAAGCATGCTTGCTTCAAAAAGCGCCATGATTTACGGACAATACGCCAATAAGAAGTTGCAAATTAAAGCTAAATCATTGATAGGTCAGAATCTGAGCGATTTTCTAATGCCTATGGGTTATGGGTTAAGTGACTACAACGCTGATAATAAGACATATACTTACACCAACTTTAACCAATCAAGTAGCTGGATTAATCTGGTTTATGGAAAAACCTGGCAAGTAGGTATTTTTGGAGGTTATCTTAAAAATCTTGGAACAGATAAAAATCTACTTCCGACTGATAATAATGATTTTACAGTTTACAGTTCCGGTTATTTTTCGGGCAATCAGCATCTGGATCAATTATTCAGGATTGCGCCACACCTTTCCTACAACATAAAAAATATTCGGTTAGGCCTGGAGTATGATTTAACTAATGCCGGATACGGGAAACTTAACACACAGGGAAAAGTCACTGATCCTTATTCGATCAGCAATCACAGGGTGGTCGGGGTCGCTGTATATAATTTTTAAGCTAAAAACAAAGCTAAAAAAAGCCAGGATTCATCAAATAACGAATTCCGGCTTTTTTTATTTCAGATCAGGCAAATTACCCTTTACTTTTAATCCATTCGTCCATTGCTTTTGCTGCCCGTCGTCCATCACCCATGGCCAGAATAACGGTAGCACCTCCGCGAACGATATCGCCTCCGGCAAAAATTATAGGTATTGAAACAGACTGCATGGTGTCCTGATTTACAACCAAAGTCCCCCATTTAGTGATTTCGAGTTCCGGAACCGACTGTTTGATGAGCGGATTAGGTGATACACCCACACTTACAATCACCTCATCAACTTCAACGGTCTTCGTTTTTCCGGGTATTTCTACCGGCGAACGGCGTCCGGATGCATCCGGTTCACCAAGTTCCATTTCCTGCAATATCATATGTGTGACGCGTCCGTTGGCATCTCCAATGTATTCCAGCGGATTATGAAGAGTCAGAAATTCGATGCCTTCTTCCTTAGCATGTTTCACTTCTTCCACGCGGGCAGGCATTTCTTCTTCTGAACGACGGTACACAATCATTGCTTTTTCGGCACCTAATCTCCGTGCTGTACGAACCGAATCCATGGCAGTATTGCCACCACCGATTACAGCGACTTTCTTTCCTTTGTAAACTGGAGTATCAGAATCGGGATTGGCTGCATCCATCAGGTTAACACGAGTCAGGTATTCGTTGGACGACATAATGCCTACCAGATTTTCTCCCTTAATATTCATAAACCGGGGCAGTCCGGCACCACTTGCCACAAAAATTCCCTGATATCCATTTTCTTCCAGTTCCTGGATAGCAATTGTTTTACCAATAATGCAGTTATTGGTGAAAATTACCCCCATCGCTTTCAGATTTTCGATCTCAACATCCACTATTTTATTAGGTAAACGAAATTCGGGAATACCATACTTTAATACGCCACCGATTTCGTGTAAAGCTTCAAACACATGGACTTCATAACCATACTTGGCCATATCGCCTGCAAAAGCCAGACCGGCAGGCCCTGAACCTACAACAGCAATTTTAATTCCATTACGAGCTGCTGTTTCAGGTACAGAAATCTGACCGCTTTCGCGTTCGTAATCTGCCGCAAAACGTTCCAGATAGCCGATTGCAACAGCGTCTTTCTTCATTTTCAAATGAATACACCTTTCCTCACACTGTCGTTCCTGAGGACAAACACGTCCGCATACAGCCGGAAGAGCCGAAGTAAGTTTCAAAACTTTGGCGGCTTCCAAGAAGTTACCTGTTTCAATTTGTTTAATAAAATCCGGAATTTGAATACCCACCGGACAGCCTTCCATACAGGTAGGATTAGCACAATCCAGACAACGCTGAGCTTCAGCCATTGCCTGTTCGGGTGTCAGGCCCAGATTTACTTCTTCATTTCTGATGTGACTACGATACTCCGGATCAAGCTCGGGCATATGAACACGCTCAAGGTTGGTTCTGTCTTTAGCTTTAATCTTTGCTCGCAAATCTACGCGCCATTGTTCATCTCTTTTGGTATTCATAGGTATTATTTCTTATGCAAAATTTTATGTTCCATTTCTTCTTTTTCCTGATCTTTGTAGCCGCCTAAACGCATCAGCATCTCATCAAAATCTACCTGATGAGCATCGAATTCCGGACCGTCCACACAAACAAATTTAGTTTTACCACCGATTGTTACACGGCAGGCTCCACACATTCCTGTACCATCCACCATAATAGTGTTCAAAGATGCTACTGTAGGAATTTCATATTTTTTTGTCAGGATGCTCACAAATTTCATCATAATGGCAGGTCCGATTGTAACACACATATCCACTTTTTCGCGTTGAATAACTGCTTCAATGCCATTAGTCACTAATCCTTTGTTTCCGTACGAACCATCATCAGTCATGACAATCACTTCATCCGAATACCCGCGCATCTGCTCTTCAAGAATTATCAGTTCTTTTGTACGGGCGGCAAGCACTGTAATCACCTTATTACCTGCCTTCTTCAAAGCAGCAACAATTGGCATCATCGGAGCTGTTCCCACGCCACCGCAGGCACAAACCACAGTTCCAAAGTTTTCGATATGAGTTGCTTTTCCCAATGGTCCGACAAGGTCGGTAATATAATCACCGGCTTCTAAAGCACATAGTTTTGTCGATGAAACACCCATTCGCTGAATCACAAGGGTAATTGTTCCCTTACTGATATCGGCATCGGCGATTGTTAAAGGAATTCTCTCGCCCTTCTCTCCTACTCTTACTATTACAAAGTGTCCAGCTCGTCGGGCTTTAGCAATAAGTGGCGCTTCGACCACAAATTTCACAACATTGGCTGAAAAATATTCTTTACTGATAATTTTATTCATCTATTAAAAAAAAAAAGAAATTGATTATATTGTTTTTTATGGAATTATTCTGATTTATAAATTATTGTGGAGTTACCGGGTTGGTGGTAGTTTCATCCGGTTTACTCAAATCGATGTCAGGAACAGGCAATGTTTCAATCGGTTCGACTATGGTACTGTCAACAAGCGCAGTATCAGGTTTAACATAACTCTGACACTTATAATCACGTGAAATCGGCTGTTTTGGTTCTGCCGGAAATTTTGCCCGATAATGCGATAACTGTTTATCTGAAAGCACTTTCTCCATAAATAAAGCAAAAACCGGCAAAGCAGTACGACTACCCTGGCCCATGCTTCCATTCCGGAAGTGTACACTACGGTGTTCGGCTCCAACCCATGCTCCACCTACCAGTTTTGGAGTTACTCCAATATACCAGGCATCGGAATAGTTGGAAGATGTACCTGTTTTTCCACCGAATTCGGTATCCCATCTCATGAGGTCAAAATTCCAAAGGGCCCGCGAAGTTCCACCCGGTTCAGTAATACCTCCTTTGAGCAGTTCTGTCATCAGGAAAGCATTTTCATAGGATAGGACTCGTTTGGGTTTTATTTTTTCTTCGTAAATCGTATAGCCATCCTTATCGACAATTTTTGTGACAATGATCGGTGAGTGATACATACCTTCACCTGTAACAGTACTATAGGCGTTAACCATTTCAAGCAGTGATACATCAGAAGCACCAAGGCTAAGCGTGGGTACTTCATCAAGTTTGGATTTAATACCCAATAAGTGAGCACACTTTGCGACATTATGAAGTCCTACTTCTTTTGCAAGTTGAGCAGCAACGGTGTTCACCGATTTTGCAAAGGCACTTTTTAAGGTAATATCCGCGTAGGAAAAACCACCGGTAGAGTTTTTCGGGCTCCAGGCATCTTCGCCGGTACCCCAGGTAATCGGTTTGTCTGTCATTTTGTCGCAAGGCGATTTACCTGCAATCATCGCGGCAGTATATACGAACAGTTTAAAGGTGGAACCTGGCTGACGTTTACTCTGCGCCACTTTATCATACTGCCAGTTATCATAATCCACATCACCAACCCAGGCTTTTACATATTTGCTATCAGGTTCCATTGCCACAAATCCACAATGCAGGAAGTGATTCACATAACGAATAGAATCCATCGGGCTCATGGTAAAAGTTTTTTCACCTTTATCATAATCAAATACCTTCATTTTGCGGGGCATGTTCATGTACTTATCTATCGAATCCTGATTATTATTGTATTTCGTCGCCAGATTACGATAAACTCTTGTATTCTTTGCAATGTCAGAGATGAAGTTTTTCAGTTCATTCCCATTTTCATCGCGCCATGGATTCTGTCCGGCCCAATGCGCAAAAAAGTTCCGCTGTAATTGTTTCATCTGTTTTCCGACAGCATCCTCGGCATATTTTTGCATCCGTGAGTCAATTGTAACATATATCTTTAATCCATCGGCATATATGTCATAACCATTTGTTTCTCCCCATTTTTCCAGAAAACGGGTTAAATTTGCCCTGAAATAAGGTGCAATTCCCTGATTAGGTTTTTCAATGTTATAATTTAGCTGGATCGGAATTTCTTTTAACGAATCGGCTGCCTGCTGAGTTATATATTTATTATGAACTAACAGATTTAAAACAACATTTCTTCGTTGAAGAGAGTTTTTAGGATTGAGATAAGGATTATACTTGGTGATGGCTTTTAGCAGTCCGACCAACACAGCTGATTGCTCATAATTAAGCTTGTTCGGAGTAGTATCGAAATAGGTTTTCGAAGCAGTATATATTCCGTAAGCATTACTACCGAAACTAACAGTATTCAGATACATCTCCAGAATATCACTTTTCGAATAAAAAATTTCAAGTTTAAGAGCAGCAGTCCATTCCTTTGTTTTCTCGATGGGAAGTCTGAGGCCCGGCAATGAGCCAAGAAGTCCTCTGGAGTATTGACTGCGGGTTTTGTACATGTTTTTCACCAGCTGTTGCGTGATGGTACTTGCACCGCGCGGATTACCCTGAATCATATCTTTCATAGCACCAAAAAGCCCGCGGATATCCACTCCGAAATGTTTGTAAAAACGGTGATCTTCGGTACTGACAAGTGTATTGATCAGACTTGGTGAAATATCCTCAAATTTTACGAGTTTCCGGTTTTCATTGAAATACTTCCCGATGAGCTTACCATCGGCACTGATAATCTCAGAAGATAAGGATTGTGGTGGATTGCTTATAGCTCTGAGTGAAGGCGACTTACCAAATAGCCATAAAAAATTGATATCAACAAGAATTAAGTAAAACAAGAACAAACCGAAGAACGTGAGGATTGTATTGGATACTTTTCTCCATTTCGGAAGTCCGTAAAAACGAATAATACGCTTTTCGCGCCAGTTTATAAACTGAAACAGTTTTACTTTCAAAAATCCGTAAATCCGGTTAATTCGACTATAAATTTCGTCCCTGTTCATCTCCTTATTATTTTTACGCAAAAGTAATGGAAATGTTTTAAATAATAAGTTCCAGAACAGATATTGTAATCAAAAAAACATGGAATGGAATTAAAAAAATGTTTATAAAAAATCATATATATTTTTAAAAAAGAGCCTCAAATAAATTGAGGCTCTCACAATTGATTTATTGCTGAAATTACAAACCAAATTCCTTTTTGATTTCTTCAACCATGTCCAGTTTTTCCCAGGTAAATAATTCCACTTTCAGTGTAATCACATTACCGTTATATCCGAAGGTTTTTTCTTTAATGACAGGTGTACGTCCTACATGACCGTAAGAAGCAGTTTCTTCGTACATAGGGGTACGCAGTTTAAGTCGTTGTTCAATGGCTTTCGGGCGCATATCAAAGAGTTTTTCCACTTTTTCAGCTATCTGTCCATCGGTCAAATTTACCTTCGATTTGCCATAGGTATTGATATATATATTCATCGGTTTGGCAACCCCGATAGCGTATGCAACCTGTACCAGCACTTCATCCGAAACGCCAGCGGCGACAAGATTTTTGGCTATGTGACGGGCTGCATATGCTGCCGAACGGTCAACTTTCGAAGGATCTTTACCTGAAAATGCACCACCACCGTGTGCACCCTTACCACCGTAAGTGTCAACAATGATTTTACGGCCGGTAAGTCCGGTATCTCCATGCGGACCTCCGATCACAAATTTACCTGTCGGATTTACGTACAGGATATAATCATCTTTTATCAGCTGGTCAAACTGTATTACTTTAGCTTTAACCCGTGGTATCAATATGTTTTTCACATCGTTATAGATCACGGCAAGCATTTCTTCGTCAGCTTGTTGTTGTGTTTTGCCCTCAGATGGTTTAATAAAATCGTCATGCTGAGTAGAAACAACAATTGTGTGAACTCTTTCGGGTTGGTTATCATCGTTATATTCAATAGTCACCTGCGATTTTGCATCGGGACGAAGATAGGTCATCACCTTTCCTTCGCGACGAATGAAAGCCAGTTCTTTCACCAGCGCGTGCGATAAATCTAAAGCGACAGGCATGTAGTTAACTGTTTCGTTACAGGCATACCCGAACATCATACCCTGGTCGCCAGCACCCTGATTCATAGGGTCTTCGCGTTCCACACCGCGGTTGATATCGGCAGATTGTTCGTGTAAGGACGATAAAACTCCGCATGAATTTCCATCAAACATATATTCGCTTTTGGTGTAACCAATGCGGTTTATCACGCTACGAGCTACTGACTGAACATCAACATACGCCTGTGTGTGCACCTCACCTGCCAATACTACCTGACCGGTTGTAACAAGTGTTTCACAAGCAACTTTTGAATTGGCATCCTGTGCCAGAAAATTATCGACAATAGCATCCGAAATTTGATCGGCTACTTTGTCGGGGTGTCCTTCAGACACAGATTCAGAAGAAAATAAATATCCCATTTTTAATGAAAATTTAATGGATGAGAATGCAAAAAACAGACTCATCGCTGATTAATATTTAATTAAGAGGATTGATTTGAATGGACTGAGAAAATAGATGGAAAGAAAATTACAGTTTAGCATTTTTTTTCGTGGTTGCAAGCAGTCCAAATTTATCCACTTTTTAATTTATGGTGCAAAGATAAATATATTTTTTTGTACAGGAAAATATATATCCGGTATTGAGGTGAAATTATTTCGAAGGGTTCAACAATTCAACTATATCCGCCTCAATAGATTCCGGTTTCACATTCGAACCGTATCTTTTAAGTGGTTCACCAGAGCGGTCAATCAGAAATTTAGTGAAATTCCACTTTATATTGTCTGTTATTGTGCCTGATAATGTATTTTTCAGGTAAATAAATATCGGATGTGCATTTTCGCCGTTTACATCAATTTTTGAAAACATAGGAAAAGTAACTCCGTAATTCACCTTGCAGAATGACTGAATTTCTTCATTTGTACCAGGATCCTGATTACCAAACTGATTGCAGGGAAAACCAAGAATAACAAAACCCTTGTCCTTGTATTTTTCGTACAATGCCTCAAGACTGGCAAACTGAGGCGTATAACCGCACTTGCTGGCAGTATTGACCACCAAAATCACTTTGCCTTTGTAGTCGCTCATGCTGACCTCTTTATCTTGCATATTCAATGCCTTAAAGTCGTAAAAATTCTGAGCGGATGTAGCTGATGCATTTTTCTGAGCTGATGTACAGCCCAACAACACAAATGAGAATACAAGTAATAACACTATTTGTTTCATAAAATATCGTTTTTTTTTGAAAGTTTGAATTAAAACATCAGAATAAGAATTTTAGTTCACTTGTGTGAGTTAATTTGGGTGAATTCTATCCGGATAAAAAACTTTTTTCTAACTTTGTACCCGAAAACTAAACAAAATCAGGTTTTCAGACATTATAATAATTCAACATTTGGGGTGCCTTAATAATTTCGGGCTGAGATCATACCCTTTGAACCTGCACGGGTAATTCCGCGAAGGGAAAAAGATATAATCCGTTTTTACATACCGTTTTTTTCAGGCTCTCTCATCCGAATATTAATCCTTTAATTAATTCAAAATGAGAAAGTTTATTTTTTCAAGTATTTTACTTGTAATTTCTTTCAGTATTTCAGCACAAAATTTTATCCGTGGTAAAGTGCTGGATGAAGACAATCTTCCCTTATCGAAAGTAATAGTCACGCTTTCACAATCCAAACAAACTGCAACTACGAATGAGAATGGTGAATTCGAATTCCGGGAGTTGAAAGATTATGCTTACAAACTAACCGCCAAATACAT
>JAFNAU010000059.1 GCA_017860335.1 Bacteroidota bacterium | reverse complement strand
GCATTGAGAGCTGCTCCCTTTTTAATTTGATCGCTCACACACCAGAATGTGATGCCGTTGGGATTGGAAAGGTCCTTGCGTACACGGCCTACATGCACCGGATCTTTGCCCGATAAGAAAAGTGGCATCGGATAGATTTTTTCTGCCGGATTGTCCATCAAAACCACTCCCTGAGCCTTCGAAAATGCTTCGCGGGCTTCTTCCACGCTGATCGGACGTTCAGTTTCTGCCCAAACACTTTCGGAGTGAGCACGCAAAGTGGGAACACGTACGCAGGTAGCACTTACTTCCACATCCGAATGCATGATCTTGCGCGTTTCGTTGTACATTTTCATTTCCTCTTTGGTGTATCCGTTTTCGGTAAATACATCTATGTGAGGTATTACATTATAAGCCAGCTGATAAGCAAATTTACTCACTGTCGGTTCTTCGCCCTTAGCAATCTGACGGTATTGAAGTTCCAGTTCGTCCATAGCGGCAGCTCCGGCACCGCTTGCAGCCTGATAGGAGGAAACATGAACCCGTTTGATATGTGACACATCTTCGAGTGCTTTAAGAGCAACAACCATCTGAATAGTAGTACAATTAGGATTTGCAATGATTCCTCGTGGACGTTTTTTTGCGTCCGCAGGATTAACTTCAGGTACAACCAGCGGTATATCGTTTTCCATACGAAATGCACTTGAATTGTCAATCATTACCGCACCGAATTTGGTAATATCGGCTGCAAATTCTTTAGAAATGCCCGCTCCGGCTGATGTAAAAGCAATGTCAATGCCCTTGAAATCGTCACCGTGAACAAGTTCTTTCACAACCAGTTTTTTGCCTTTAAATTCATATTCTTTACCTGCACTGCGTGAAGAACCAAACAAAACCAATTCGGTCAACGGGAAATTCCGTTCATCTAATACCCTTAAAAATTCTTGTCCTACTGCGCCGCTGGCGCCAACAATTGCTACTTTCATACTTAATCGTTTTATTTTTTACTTATACTTTTTATTTAGGCCATTAAATAATAACTATATTTGTGAGTTCTTTGTTTGTTTTACATGATTTTCTTTGCAAAAGTAATTCATTTCAATTTATTTACTGCAATTTATGAAGAAATCGTTCATAATTTTAATACAACTGATACCTTTATTCGCGTTTTCGCAAATAAATGAAAGTTTTTCTGATGGTAACTTCACGCAAAATCCGGTTTGGACAGGAACTGTTCAAAATTTCAGGGTAAATTCAGAAAATCAGCTTCAGTCTCAGGCGGCAGCTACCTCAAAATCTTATCTTTCAACCCAGTCGGAGGCTTTTGAAGACGCAATCTGGGAATTTTGGGTCAAAATAACCTATACAACTTCATCGTCCAATTATGCATCGGTTTATCTGATTTCCGATCGTGCTGATGTGACTTCCGAATGTTACGGATACTATGTTCAGATAGGGAATGCCAACGACGAAATTTCGCTTTACAGACAGGAAGGAGCAACGAAAACCAAAATCATAGACGGAACCGATAAGTTGATAGATGTAAATCCTGTGGAAGTACGGGTGAAAGTTACCCGTGACAAATCCGGAAAATTCACGCTTTATCGTAAATTGTCATCAGATAATGATTATGTGACAGAAGGAGAAGAAGTTGTGGATAATAAAGTACAGGGAAGTAAATATTTCTCACTGTTGTATTCCAACTCTTCTACCACCGGAAATGCCTATTTTTTTGATGATATATCCGTTGCCGGTGAGAAACTGATTGATGTAACACCTCCTGTTTGGACTTCTCTGTCGCTTATTCATCCGGATAAACTGATCCTCACTTTCTCCGAGCCAATTGATTTTACAAGTACTGAATTTCAGGTTGATAATGGTATTGGAAGTCCTTCCAAACAAGTAGTTTCGGCTGATAAAACGACAGTCGAACTTACTTTTACCAATAATTTTGAGAAGGGAAAAATATATGTGGTCGATGCGTTGAATATAAAAGATTTCGCTGGAAATGTACTGGAAAATACTCAGAAGCAAATCGGGCTGATTGAACCCGTTGAGGTTGGTGATCTGTCAATCAATGAAATACTTTTCGAACCGACTGAAGATGTTCCGGAGTACTTTGAAATATTCAATAATTCCGATAAAGTGCTGGATGTAAGCAAGGTATTTTTTGGAACACGTAAAACCGACGGTTCATTCATACCTGCCAATAATTTTCCACCCAAAACCCTGTTGCTTCCACGTCAGTATCTGGCATTAACACCCGATCCAAATGCAATACGTAACAGATATCAGGCACCCGATACAGCCAGAATTTTAAATTCCTCAAAATGGTCGGCGCTAAATAACAGCAGTGCTGCTTTATTAATCACCAATTCCACCGGAGACACCATCTACGATGAAGTGAAATACGATGTCAAGTGGCATCACCCGATGGTAAGAATCACAGCTGGAGTTTCTCTGGAACGGATTAATCCTTCACTTCCGGCTCAAAACACAGGAAACTGGCACTCTGCTGCATCGGAGGTACAGTATGGGACACCAGGCTATAAAAATTCACAATACAGAGATATCTCATCAACCAAAACAACCGAAAAATGGGTGCGAACAGATCCGGAAAGTTTTACTCCGGACAACGATGGTATTGATGATGTATGTTTCATCCGGTACATAACCGAAGCAAATGGATTTATAGCCAATGCTGTGATATTAAATTCTGTCGGTGTAAAAGTACGACAAGTTGCAGCAAATCAACTACTTTCAACGGATGGGTTTTTTACGTGGGATGGACGAACCGACACCGGAAAAAGTGTAAATCCGGGCATTTATATTATTTATTTTGAGTTGATTAATGCAAATTCAGGTGTTAAAAAAACAGAAAAAATTCCTGTTGTAGTTTCAGCCCGGTAAAAATAGAAATTTTATACAGTCTTTTATTGAAATAAATAATCTATCTTTGCACTCGTTTTAACTATAAAAATTAACGATTTAATAAAGATGGATAAAGTAAGTTATGCACTTGGTTTAAGTTTGGGTAATAATTTGTTAAGTAGTGGAATTACTGCACTGAATGTAGAAAAATTCAGCAAAGGTGTTCAGGATGTGCTCGAACAAAACCAACCGGAGATTTCATATCAGGAAGCTCAAAATGTAATAAACGAATATTTTCAAAATTTGCAGGCAAAACTAAGCGAAAAAACGATTGCAGAAGGAAAGGCTTTTCTTGAAGCAAACGGCAAACGTTCCGAAGTAATTACGCTGAAAAGCGGTTTACAATATGAAATCATTAAAGAAGGGAATGGTGCTGTACCTGTTGCAAATAATACTGTAAATGTTCATTATCACGGCACTTTGATTGACGGCACTGTTTTCGATAGTTCCGTTCGCCGGGGCGAACCGGCTACCTTTGGAGTTACTCAGGTAATTGCCGGTTGGGTGGAAGCGCTGCAACTGATGCCTGTAGGCTCAAAATGGAAATTGTATATACCATCCAACCTTGCATATGGTGCTCAGGGAGCAGGTCAGCATATCGGACCTCACACTACATTAATTTTCGAGGTGGAATTGCTGGGTATTGAGAAGTAAATAACTAATTATCAATTGTATATATTCAACTATCCCAATGAAAAAGATTTCAATACTACCTTTGGCAGCCTTATTGCTGGTTGGCTGTTCTTCTGTAAAAAAAGTGGAAACTCCGGTTGTGCCGGTTGCTCCGGTAAACATTCTTACGAACGATGTTGACTCGATGAGTTATGCCTTAGGAGTAAATGTAGGAAAAGATTTTGCCCAGAATATTAAAACCATTCCCGGTGGAAAATCCAATATCGACCTGCTTATTAAAGGTTTTGCATCGGCTATGAAAGGTGATTCTACCCTTCTGTCAAAGGATGTGGCGCAAACCTATTTTCGCGATTATCTGACAAAAGCTCAAAACAAACAAAACGAACTGGTTAAAGCAGAAGGAGAAAAGTTTTTGGCTGACAATAAATTAAAAGAAGGAGTACAGGTAACATCCAGCGGACTTCAGTATATAATTCTCAAATCGGCAGAAGGAGCAAAACCTCAGTCAACTGACAAAGTAAAAGTACACTACACCGGAACACTGATGGATGGAAAAGTATTTGACAGTTCGGTTGAACGTGGCGAACCGGTTGAATTCCAGCTTAATCAGGTTATTCCCGGATGGACTGAGGGTGTTCAGTTGATGCCCGTAGGTTCGAAATATAAATTTTTCATACCTTACAACCTTGCCTATGGAGAACAGGGAGTATCTCAGGCAGGAATTCCGCCTTTTTCACCACTTACTTTCGAAGTTGAGCTGCTCGATATAATAAAAGAACAGCCAGCACCTGTAGTAGAAGAAGTAAAGTCTGCTGCAGAGACAAAGACACCTGCAAAAAAGTCAACAAAAAAGAAATAATTAATAAATAATTAATAAAAAAATGAAAAAACAAAATTTTCTGACAATGGCACTTATTGTAGCCATTTTGGGCCTTGCTTCATGTGGAAGCAATTATAAAGCAAAGAAAGCTAATTTATCAACTCAGGAAGACAGTTTAAATTATGCGTTGGGTCTGGCCATCAGTGAAGAACTTCGCATGAATGCGCTTCAAAATGATTCGTCCGAAAAAACAATTGCTGCTTTGGTTGAAAAGATTGAGAAAGTCTATAGTGACGAAAATACTGATCAGGTTTATAAAACCGGCTTTCAAATCGGAAATATGATGAAAGAACAAAATAAAGTGGGTCTCATTGGTGATTCTACTTTGAAATTTAACCAGGATTTATTCAAAAAAGGTCTTGTTAAAGGAATTAATGGTGATACTACAGGTATGACCGGTGCGGAAGCGATGGTTTATTTCCAGAATACCATGCAGAAAATTCAGAATGAAAAAATGTTGAAATCTGCACCTGCACCTGCACCCGCTGACACCATCAAAAAGTAATCATTCATCAATAATTAATAATTAAAACAATGAAAAAACAAAATATATTTTTCGCAGTAGCAATTGTTGCTATCACACTGCTGACAGCTTGTAACGGAGGTAAAAGTGACAGTACAAAAGATCCAAAGTTAGCATCACAGATTGACAGTTTGAATTATACTTATGGCTTGGCTTTTGGCAATGACCTTAAAACCAACATGTTTAACAAAGACTCTGTTGAGCAAAAAACAAAAACCTTTATGAAAGGTCTGGCTGAAGGAGCTAAAGGCGAACCGGATGCAAAACCGGGTTTATCTGCAGCCGCCACTCAGTATGGCGAATGGTTGAAACAACAAAAAACAGCCGGTTTCCTCGGAGATTCTACTCTGAAAATCAACTTTAATTTATTCAAACAAGGTTTGATCAACGGATTGAATAAATCTAAAATTCAGATGACACCCCAAGAAGCCAATGAATATATCAATAAGGTAATGAATGCCCGTCAGGAAAAAATCATGATGAAACAATTTGGTAAAAACATGGAAGCACAGAAGAAATTTTTAGCTGAAAACGGCAAAAAACCCGGTGTTGTTACTACCGCAAGCGGTCTTCAATACGAAGTGATTAAAAAAGGAACAGGCCCGATGCCAAAAGCTACCGATCAGGTAAAAGTTCATTATGTGGGTACACTGCTCGATGGTACTGAATTTGACAGCTCAATCAAAAGAAACGAACCTGCTATGTTTGCAGTTAATCAGGTTATTCCGGGTTGGACTGAAGGTCTTCAGTTGATGCCTGTTGGATCAAAATTTAAATTCTATGTACCTCAGAATCTCGCTTATGGTTCAAAAGGAGCAAGAGGTATTGAGCCTCTCAGCATGCTTATTTTTGAAGTAGAACTTCTTTCGATTGAAAAATAAACGTTAAACAATAAATAAAAAAAGCAGCCGGATAAAAAATGTCCGGTTGCTTTTTTTTACATAAATATATCGAAAACGCATTTTTTACAAAATAATTTATCAAAAAACGCATTTTTATTGTAAATTTGTTTTGATTATAACAAAAATTATATATATTTGTTGGCAAAATGCTAATCATTAGTTTTATGGAAAAAATAGATAAATTAGACCGTAAGATTTTGCGGATTATTTCCCAAAATGCCCGTAAACCTTTTAAGGATGTTGCGGAAGAATGTGAAGTTTCCAGGGCAGCTATTCATCAAAGGGTGCAACGTCTTATAGATATGGGCGTAATTACCGGGTCGGGATATTCTGTAAATCCCAAGATGCTTGGTTTTCAGATATGTGTTTACATAGGTATAACGCTCGAAAGAGCTTCGATGTATAAAGACGTTGTAGCTGAACTGGAAAAAATTCCAGAAGTCGTAGAATCGCAATATACGCTTGGAGCTTATACCATCCTGATAAAAATGTATGCCAAAAATGATGAACATCTGATGGAATTGCTCAACGGAAAACTTCAGGAAATACCCGGTGTGGCTACTACTGAAACACTAACCTCGCTCGACCAGCGGATAAAACGTACAATTCCGATAGAATAAAAAGCGAATAAAATCAATAATACTCAAAGCCACTTATCCAATAAAGTGGCTTTTTTGCATTAAAATGATTAACTTTGCACCCTGAATTAGGAAAAAAGAATTCATTACCATATTTGCCTGAAGAAATCAACGAAACAAAAAAAGAATACAACAGAAGGCAGAAAATTTTACAAGATGAAAACAGTTTTAAGCGGTATCCGCCCCACCGGAAATTTACATTTGGGAAATTATTTCGGAGCTTTAAGCAATTTTGTCAGCATGCAGAATGAGTACAACTGCTTTTTCTTCATAGCTGATTATCATTCACTTACAACACACCCCACTCCCCAGAACATTCAGGGAAATGTAAGAAGTGTACTTGCACAATATCTGGCAGCAGGCCTTGATCCCGAGAAGGCCACACTATATATTCAAAGTGATGTTCCTGAAGTAATTGAGCTCTATTTATTTCTCAATATGAATGCTTATGTTGGGGAACTGGAACGTTGCACTTCATTCAAAGATAAAATCCGTCAACAGCCTCAGAACGTAAATGCAGGACTTCTGACTTATCCTACACTCATGGCTGCCGACATACTTATACACAAAGCAGATTTTGTCCCTGTGGGTAAAGATCAGGAACAACACCTGGAAATGGCACGCACATTCGGAAATCGCTTCAACAGGATGTACAATCATGAGTATTTCCCGGAACCTCAAGCATTTAACTTCGGTAAAGAACTGGTGAAAATCCCTGCACTCAACGGTTCCGGTAAAATGGGGAAATCAGAAGGAGAAGACAGTACTATTTTCCTCACCGATACACCTGAAGTGATACTCAAAAAAGTGAAACGCGCAGTTACCGATGCCGGACCTACGGAACCCAATCAGCCTGTTTCAGAGCCTGTTGCCAATCTGTTTCAGTTGATGCATGTAGTTTCAAAACCCGAAACGCTTGAATTTTTCCGCGAACAGTACAGCACATGTCAGATTCGGTATGGCGATCTGAAAAAACAGCTGGCAGAAGATATGATCGCTTTTGTCAATCCTATAAGGGAACGAATACAGGAAATTGCAAGTAATGAAGTTTATCTGAATAAGGTAGCTCAGATTGGAAAAGAAAAAGCACAAGAAAGTGCCCGCAAAACCATACGGGAAGTGCGAGAAATTATCGGTTTCAAACCTTTTTGACAAGATACCAGGGTTGACATAACAGGACTTCTCCGGATATATTTTAGTTAGTTAAAATCGAACTATTTTTGTTGGCAAATTTTACTTCCGCTCACAGGTTTTCGACAGAGTAACAGGAATTTGAATAATAATAATATATAATTAAAAAAATAGCAAACCGAAGAAAAGATTTCATTGAAAAACAAGAATTCGAAGATTGAAAGAGTTCGCATATAGAGACTCTCAAAAAATAGCTTAAAACAGCCAAAAAGAATTGCTAACTCAATGATTTTTTGTAGATTTGCATCCCCAAAACCACACTATTAACGCTGAATGGAAAATAAAAAAATCAAACGGGCATTAATTTCAGTTTATCATAAAGATAAATTAGATGAAATTATTAAGAAACTGTATGCTGAAGGGGTAAGTTTTGTATCTACCGGAGGAACAAAATCGTTTATTGAATCACTTGGAATTCCTTGTGATACCGTTGAAGATCTGACCAGCTATCCGTCTATTCTGGGAGGAAGAGTGAAAACCCTTCATCCGAAAGTATTTGGAGGAATACTTGCCCGACGAGACATGGAGCAGGATCTGGCACAGCTGGAACAATACGAGATTCCTGAAATTGATCTGGTAATCGTTGATTTATATCCGTTTGAAGCCACTATAGCAGCCGGAGCTGATGAAGCCACTTCAATTGAAAAAATTGATATCGGTGGAATATCACTCATCCGTGCAGCAGCTAAAAACTATAAGGATGTGGTTATTCTCGCCTCCGAAGCACAATATATTCCGTTTCTGGAATTAATCAATCAGAATGGTGCAAGCACCACACTCGAAGAACGCCGGTGGTTTGCCAAGGAAGCATTTGGCGTTTCATCGCATTACGATTCGGCTATATTCAACTATTTCGACGGAGACAATGCCAGTGCATTCCGGATGAGTGCCAATGGATCAAAATCCCTCCGTTATGGCGAAAATCCTCATCAGAGCGGTTACTTTTTCGGGCAATTTGATGATATGTTTGAGCAACTGCATGGTAAGGAAATATCCTACAACAATTTGCTCGATATCGATGCAGCTGTCAGCCTGATAAATGATTTCGAAGATATTACTTTCGCCATTCTGAAACATAACAATGCGTGTGGGTTGGCATCGCGTCCAGATTTGAAGGAAGCCTGGGAAGCTGCTCTTGCAGGTGATCCGGTTTCTGCGTATGGAGGTGTGCTTATAACCAATGCTATCGTTGATAAGGAAACGGCAGAAGAAATCAACAAACTATTTCTGGAAGTTATCATCGCTCCGGATTACGATCTGGATGCCCTGCAAATACTCACTCAGAAGAAAAACCGGATAATCCTCGTATTGCTCAATAATAAAGTGCCGAAAAAACAGTTTCGTTCTGTTCTGAATGGAGTACTCGTACAGGATAAGGATTTACATACCGAAACTACCGGAGATATTAAGGTGGTAACTGAAAAAGAACCTACGACAGAAGAAATTGAAGATATGATTTTTGCAAATAAAATTGTAAAGCACTCAAAATCAAATGCTATTGTTCTGGCAAAAGGAAAACAGCTGATAGCCAGTGGAGTAGGGCAGACTTCGCGTGTAGATGCACTTAAACAGGCTATTGAAAAAGCCAAATCGTTCGAGTTTGACCTGGAAGGTGCTGATTGTCGATGGTTACTACCGGATACAGACATTTTAAACATTAAGATAAAGTTAAAAAAACATATATGGGACTTTTTTCATTTACGCAGGAAATAGCCATTGACTTAGGAACTGCTAATACGATAATCATTCACGATGATAAAATAGTAGTCGATGAACCCTCTGTGGTTGCATTAGACAAACGTACCGATAAGTTGATTGCCATTGGCGAGAAAGCACGTCAGATGCAGGGAAAAGAGAATGAAGGAATTCGCACTGTTCGTCCTTTACGCGATGGTGTAATTGCCGACTTCTTTGCTGCCGAGCTGATGATACGCGGTATGATAAAGATGATACCTTCAAAAAATCATTTATTTTCGCCTACACTCAGGATGGTGGTATGTATTCCTTCCGGAAGTACCGAAGTTGAAATACGTGCCGTACGTGACTCTTCGGAACATGCCGGTGGACGCGATGTTTATATGATTTACGAACCCATGGCGGCTGCCATCGGTATAGGTATTGATGTAGAAGCTCCTACAGGCTGTATGATTGTGGATATTGGAGGAGGTACTACAGAAATTGCTGTTATTTCGCTGGGAGGTATAGTTTCTAATAAATCAATCCGAATAGCCGGAGATGATTTAACAGCAGACATCATGGAATATATGGGACGTATGCACAATATCAAAGTGGGAGAACGTACCGCAGAGATGATAAAAATTAACGTGGGCGCGGCATTGACCGATCTTGAAGATGCTCCGGAAGATTATATTGTACGCGGACCAAACCGTATGACTGCATTACCTATGGAAGTGCCGGTTTCCTATCAGGAAATTGCACACTGCCTTGAAAAATCAATATCGAAAATTGAAGCAGCGGTGCTGAGCGCTCTGGAACAAACACCACCGGAATTATATGCGGATATTGTTCAGAAGGGAATTTACCTTGCTGGTGGTGGAGCTTTACTTCGCGGACTGGACAAGCGTCTGACAGATAAACTGAATATACAATTTCACATTGCAGATGATCCTTTGCACGCTGTAGCACGGGGTACCGGAATTGCACTGAAAAATGTAGATAAATTCGGTTTCCTGATCAGATAAAAAGAAGATTTTAAGTTCAGATAATTCAGAATAACATACAAACACACGATTTACATCCCGTTTATCGTGTGTTTTAAAATCATAATCAGTCATTTCGCCTCTTGAAAAATCTAATCAGTTTTTTGATAAGATACAGCGTAGTTTTTCTTTTTATAGCACTAGAAATAATTTCGCTGATACTGATTTCCAATAACAAAGGATATCAAAGGAGCGTAATGCTTTCATCGGGCAATGCCATGGTGGGCAGAATGTATGAAATGACCAATTCATTTGTCGAGTTTTTCAAGCTGAGTGAAGCAAATGATAATCTTGCAAACGAGAATACACAGCTGAGAAACAGGGTTGTAGAACTAGAAAATAAACTGAGTACACTCACAGATACTCTTAACAGTGTAAGCTGGAAAAATGTTTCTGTTTCACCTGAAAAGGAATATTCATACATCACGGCAAAAGTCATCAGGAATACCACCCATCTTTCTCAAAATTACATTACTCTCAATAAGGGCTCGAACGAAGGAATTACCCCGGATATGGGTGTGGTAGGTGAAGAGGGCGTGGTCGGTATTGTAAAAAGCGTATCACCCAAGTTCTCGGTGGTCATTCCCATCCTTAATCCCAAAATTCTAATCAGCAGTAAATTTAAAAAAAATGATTATTCCGGACCACTGGTTTGGAACGGTAAAGATGCCCGTTTTGCCAGTCTGAACGATATTGCGCGCCATGTTCGTTTTAGTCTGGGAGATACGCTGATAACCAGTGGACTGACAAAAACATTTCCCGAAGGTATCATGATTGGAACAATCAACGATTACAACATTAAGGAAAGTGATGCTTATTATAATATTCAGGTAAAACTTGCTGTTAACTTTCGGACACTCACTCATGTAAAGATTATCAACTATAAGAATTACAGAGAACAAAGTGTTCTGGAACAAACGGCTGCTGATGAAGGCAAAAAAAAGTAAACGATGGTATCAGCACTTCAAAACATATTACGATTTATTTTTTTGATATTGATTCAGGTTTTTCTGCTTGACAATATTCAGTTCATGGGTTATATCAATCCCATGATATATATTTTGTTTATCTTATTGCTTCCTGTCCGTTTTCCCCGCTGGGCTTTGTTGATTTCTGCGTTTGCGATGGGTTTAATTATCGATGTTTTTTCCAATACAGCCGGAATGCATACGTTCGCACTCGTATTTGCTGCTTTTCTTCGTGCTCCGGTAATTAATATTTTTACATCCATCGATGAAGGTTCAAATCCAACGCCTTCATTTCATACATTTGGAGTTTCACCCTTTATAAAATATGTGATAACTATTGTTTTGCTTCATCATATTACACTTTTTTTGATTGAATCATTTTCATTTCTAAATCTGTCGCTAATAATCCCAAAAATACTCATCAGTTCTGCAATTACAATTCTGCTAATATTAGCTATCCAATCATTTAAGTCGAAATAAATGATAAACGATAAACTTCGAAACAGAGGAACTGTAATCACTATCATCATGGCTGTTATAGTGATTATTTATATTTTGCGCCTTTTTTCGTTACAGATTATCGAAACCAAGTATAAAAGATATGCCGACAGTAATGCATTTCTGAATAAAACCATTTTTCCTCCGCGCGGACTGATTTACGACCGGAATGATTCATTACTCGTATATAACAAACCCGCATACGATATCGCTTTTATCAATCGTGAAATTCAGGGACTGGATACAGTGTCATTTTGCAGTGATCTGAATATAACCACCGATTTTTTCATTGAAAAAATGAAAGAAATCAAAGACCGCGATAAAAATCCGGGTTATTCGTCGTTTACTCCGCAGGTATTCATGACACAACTCGATATACGCGATATTGCCAATATACAGCAATCCATGTACAAATATCCGGGTTTCTATATTCAGACCCGAACTTTGCGCGAATATCGATATAATGCAGGTGCTCATGTACTGGGAAGCATCGGTGAAGTCTCGCAAAAAAAAATCGATGAGGATGAATACTATAAACGGGGCGATTATGCAGGGAGAGATGGTATTGAATACACGTATGAGAAAGATCTGAGAGGAGTAAAAGGGGTGGAAATTCTGTTGCGCGACGCGCGTGGAAGATTAAAAGGTAAATATGAAAACGGCGAAAAAGATATTGCTCCGAAAGCCGGTAAAAATCTGAAACTTACATTAGATATCCAGCTTCAACTACTTGCCGAGCAACTGCTCGCAGGGAAAGTTGGAAGTGTGGTTGCTATTGAGCCAAAAACCGGAGAGATTCTGGCAATGGTCTCAAATCCAACTTTTAATCCCTCGCTTTTAGTGGGTCGTGAGCGTTCCAAAAATTATAATTTTCTTGTTAATGATCCAACAAAACCTTTGATGAACCGTGCAACGCAGGCTCAGTATTCTCCGGGTTCGTCTTTTAAGCCATTTCAGGCTTTGGTGTGTTTACAGCAAGGTGGAATTACCGAAAACACCCGATTTGTTTGCAATGGTCCATCCTCATAT